>VBKA01000100.1:4265-13622 GCA_005879815.1 Chloroflexota bacterium | reverse complement strand
CAGGAGCACGTGCTCGGCGAGCTCGCCGCGCTCGAGGGCGATGTGGTACTGCCTTGAACCGCTTCGCGGCGCATCAGCGCGGGAGAGCTCGGTCACGCGAGTGGCGCTCCTCCTTCCGTGCACGGCCGGGCGAGGTCGGCGCGGAGTATACGCTCGCTCGGAGCGTGCTCGACGACTCGCCCGTCGCGGTCGGCGCCGGACCTTGCCCGCCGCGCCCCGGTCCAGGTCAGCGCAGCGGCTCACCGCCGTCGCTGCCCTTCGCTCCCCATCCTGCTGAATCCAGGCCGCCATCTGTCCCAGAGGTCTCGCCTTCCCCCACCCGCTCCAGCACGAGACGCAGCCGTCCGAGCGCTCCGGTCCGCCAGGCAAGGACCCCCATCAACACCATGAGCGCGAGCGCGGTGAGCAGGAGCACAGACGCGTACTTCGACGAGAGGCGTCGCGCCGCGAGAGGCTCGATCAGGCTCGCGCCCGCACCGGCCTCGGCCGTCGGGGCGTTCGATGCGCGCGCATCGGGCGGGGTCACGCCATCCGCTGGCTGGCCTGCCGCTCCACTCCCGAGCGACCCGCCAGCGACGCCAGCGTCGCTCCCAGCGGCTCCGCGCGGCATACCGGCGGTACCCGACGCCGACCCAACCACCTCGTCCGCCAGGCGGGGCAGGCGTGACTGACCGACGGCGAGACCCGCGGCGCCTGACGAGCTCGCCGAGAGTGCTGCGGTCGTGGCGTTGCCAGAGCCGGCATCCGATGCCGATGTGGGGATGACGTGCAGATCGGCCCCATCACGGGGCCAGAGCCGATAGCCGCGCTCGGGCTGCTGGCCGGTGGTCTGCTGTCCAAGGATGCCGCGCACCTCCGCGAGAACTCCTCGGGCGATCCCGGTGGTGTGGATGCCGCTGGCCGAGAAGACGGTGACGCGCAGAGGGCCGCTCCCGTCGTCGATGGTGAAGGCCACGTTGCCGGCGGTCGAGCGGACGGGGTTGCTGGTCACCGTGCCGTGGACGAGGAGCAGCCGCGCCTCGAGGCGCTCACCTGCCCCGCCGGTCGCGACGACAACCGCGACCGGTTCGACGGCTGCGCCAACCACGATCGGTGGCTTCTCGACGCGGATGGTGAGCATGCCGGCCTTGCTGGAGCGCACGCCAACGACGTCCACCAGTCTGCCCCGGCGCAGGTTCCCAGCCTTGTCGGAGAGCCTGAGCAGGATGGCCGCGGACGCGTCCTGGATCACCGCGGTGGCGCCATCTACGATCCCGCTGCCCAGGGTGACGACGCCGCGAACGTGAACCGCGCTGCCGGTTGCAAGCGCTCGTGCCGCGCGGATCGATATGACCGGCGGTATCGATGCGCTCGGGCTCGGGGTCGCCGAGGGCGAGCCAGTCGGAGTCTGGCTGGCGCTCGGTGAGGGTGTGGGCGAGCCGGGCACCGACGCCGTGGGCGTCGGGCTTGGCGACGCCGTTGGGCTGGGCGTCGGCGTGCTGGGTGGCACGAGCTCGAGGATGTCCGCGGCATCGCGCGGCAGGATGCGGTAGCCGGCGATGTCAGTGCCGCTGGAGTCGCGTTGGCCAGCGACCCCGATCAAGGCCAGGCGGGCGCCGCGCACCCAATCGGTTGTGTCGATTCCGGTCCCGGGCGCCACGAGCACGCGGACCGGGCCGCTTCCATCATCCACGTCGAACGCGAGGCCGCTCGAGAGGCTCGTCGGAGAGCTGGCGATCGTCGCCGAGATCCGGACGAGCTCGCATTCTGTTTCCTCGCCGATCGCGCCGGTCTCCGTGGGCGCAGGCCCCGGCGCGGAGCCGGCACCAAGGAGCGTCATCTCCGCCGCGGAGGATCGCAGCGTGCGCGGGCGTAGCGGTCCCCGACGGTCCCCGTCACGAGCAGCTCGTCGCCGCGCGCAAAGGTGCCGGAGCTCAGGAGCACGGCGATCCCGGCGGACTCGTCGACGAGACAACCACCGCCATCGGTGAAGTCCGAGTCGCTGAGCGCCACGCCGCTGATCGTCGCGACCGTGCCATCCGGCAGCGTCCGCGCCTCGGCGATCGAGATCGGGCCGGGAGACGGAGTGGACGACGGCGTGACCGATGGGCTGGGCGACGGGCTCGGAGGGTCAGTCGAACCTGGGGTGGCCGAGGCGCTCGGCGACGGGGTCGCACTGGGCGTCGCGGACGGAGACGGCGAAGCGATCGGAGTGGCCGCTGCGTTCTGCGGATCCGGGCTCGCGCGCATCACGAAGTCAACGCTGTTGTCGTCGGTGTCTTGCCCCGACCCCGCCGCACCTCCCGGCAGCCGCTCGAGGCTCGAGCCTGCGGGAGCGGCGGGAGCCGGCAGTCCCTCGAGCCAGGTACTGGTCGCGGTTCCCCAGCCCACCGCGTCGATAGCGGTCGTCGCGGCCTGAATACGCAGCGCGACGCTCCCTCCCGTCGCGGCCAGGCCGTTGGCGTATGTCGTGTCGGCCATCGGCGCATAGAGCCCGGCTGCGTTGGCGACGAGCCAATGGGCACCGGAAGGCACGAGCGGGGCGCCGGCGATCCAGGCCGCCTTGCGCGTCACGGTGGCTCCGCTGGCGCTGACGTAGATGAGCTCCAGACCCTCGAGAGGGAGAGCGTCCGGCGACGGGTTGTAGACCTCGACGAACTCGTCAGACGCACTTGCGCCACCGGTGACCAGCTCGCTGACCACCAGGTGGCTGAGGGTGTCGGCGTCGCTCGGTGCGCCACCGGCTCCTTCGATGGGTTCGAACTGCGCGATGGCTGGACCGATGGCCAGCACGGTGATGAAGAGCGAGAGCAGGGCGGCGAGCAGGACACGAACGGAGCGAGTCTGGAGAGACGTGATGCCGGACACGTGCACACCTCGAAAGGGCGGAGGCGTGCAGGGGCGGACAGCGTGCAGCCTGAGCGCTTACCGTGCGGTTACCGTCCGATTGTCGAACGCTTTGAGCCGTCGACGCCCGCATCTCGCGTACACTCCTGCGCCTGATGAGCAACCGACCCACCGCCCAGCAGTCGAGTCGCGCGGAGGCACGCCGACGAGCTCGCCTCGCCGCACAGGGCCAGCCGAGTGATCCTGAGTGGGAGGCGAGCGAACCCGAAGAAGCACGGCAACGGCCGGCTGCCGGCGGCTTCCTCCAGCGGCTCGTGCCACCGGCGCCGCCACTCGCCGGCAAGGGCGATCCGCTCGCGGAATTCACCTATGGCGGCCCCGCCCGGCCGTTGGTCGCGGTGCTGTGGCTGCTCGTCCACCACCCGATCACGTGGCTGGTGCCGGCGCTCATCTGGATGGTGGCCTGGCCCTTCACGCTCACCGGCGGAACAGTCGCGCTGGTCGCGTCGGTCGCCCAGTACACCGCACTCATCGCCGCGGGCTGGATCGGATGGCAGCGGCCGTGGCTCTTCGGCGTTGCGGCAGTACTTGTTGGATGGGGCGCCGTCGCCTGGTTCTTCGTTCAGTACGGGACGCGCTCGGGTCTCCTGTCACCGAACCAGGTGCTGGTCGCACTCGGCAGCCAGACCGCTCTGCAGCTGGTGGTGGGTTTCGTGGCAGGGTGGTACGGCGGGTATCTCCGGCGGCGGCTCGCCGACCAGCGTCCACGTCCGGCAGCCGCGCGCGGGAGGCGCCGCTAGGCGACCCCGCCCAAGCGACCCCCGCCGCCAGGCACCCGCCGGTTGGCGCGAGGTTGGCACGCTACGTGCACACGTTGGTCGGCAAGACGCGCCCGGGCCGTTCCTCCTCGTGGCGAGCGGCGCCGCCAACGGAAGCTCGGGCCAGAGGCGGCCCCTGACACCGCTCCGCCAGCGGATGGGACGGGCCCTGGGCGCGCCTTGAGAGAGCCGTCGTGGCCCGGGAACCCTCCGTACCGGGGCTTCGACGGCTCTCTGCGTGTGTCAGCGATGCGCAGCGACTGCCTCGAGGGCGGCCGCCATTGCCTCCTGGTAGCCAGGCGCCAGGCCCAGGACCTCGCCGGTCGAACGCATCTCCGGACCCAGCTCGAGGTCAACTCCCGGCAGACGCCACAGGGAGTCGACCGGCGCCTTGACCGCCACCATCGGTCCATCCGCCGCCAGACCCGACTCGAGGCCGGCCTCGTTTAGCGTGGACCCCAGCGCACAGCGCACCGCCGCCGCAACCACGTCGCGGCCGGTCGCCTTTGCGACGACGGGTACCGTGCGACTGGCCCTGGGGTTCGCCTCGATGACGATCAGCCGACCGTCGTCGGCCGCGATCATCTGCACGTTGAGCACGCCACGCAGGCCCAGGGCCAGCGCGATCCGCCCAGCAACCGCGGCGGCCTCCTCCTGGACCGCCCGCGGAAGTCGCTGGGGCGGCAGCACGGCCACGCTGTCGCCAGAGTGGACGCCGGGCGGTTCGATCTGCTCGAGGATGCCTGGGACGCACCATCGCTCGCCATCCGCGATGGCGTCCACGTCGAGCTCCACTCCTCGCACCAGCTCGTCGACCCGCAGCGGCCAGCCGACCTCCGTGCGCAGGTAGGCCTCCACGTCGCCAGGAGACCGAAGCACGGCGATTCCCCTCCCCCCGATCACCCACGACGGTCGCACGATGATCGGCAGCCCCAGCGCCTCGATGGCCGCGTGCAACCCAAGCGCGTCGGATGCGAGCTGGCCGCGCGGGCCCTCCAGCCCGAGCTGATCCAGCAGCGTGGCGAACCGCTCCCGATCCTCGGTCGTCTCGATCGCCTCTGCGCCAAGCCCGGCGATCGGCACGCCCGCATAGGCAAGATCCTTTGCCAGGTCGATCGCCGTCTGTCCCCCGAAGGTGAGCAGCACGATGGGCGGCTCACCGGTCAGGTTGCGCTCGTGGTCGATGACGTCGAGCACGCTCTCGGTATCGAGCGGCTCGAAGTAGAGGCGGCTGCAGGCGTCGTAGTCGGTGGAGACGGTCTCCGGGTTGTTGTTGATGACCACGGCGTCGAGGCCCATCTCCCGGATCGCCCACGCCGCGCGCACGCTGCAGTAGTCGAACTCGATCCCCTGGCCGATGCGGATCGGGCCAGAGCCCACCACGATCACGCTCCGTCGCTCCGCGGGAGGTGGCACTTCCGGGAGCGCATAGGAGCTGTAGAAGTACGGCGTCTCGGCGGGAAACTCTCCCGCACAGGTGTCGACGCGCCTGTAGGAGGGCGCAATCCGGGCGCGCACCCGAGCGCGGCGGACGGCCGCGGGCGGCACCGCGGAGAGCGCCGCGATCTCGGCGTCGCCGAATCCCGCGCGCTTGGCTTCGATGAGCGGCATGCCGTCGAGTGCCCGTTCGGCTTCCACGAGCTCGACGAGGCGTTCGAGGAACCACGGCGCGATCCCCGTGACGGCGCTGAGGAGCGTGGCGTCCGCGTGCCCGCGCCGCAGCAGGGCGACGAGCCGCCAGAGCCGCGTATCCGAGGGGGCCAGAAACGCAACCAAATCCTCGGGACCTCGTGCGGCCAGCCCCCATTCCGGATCCTCCCAGAGCCAGCCGCGGCCTCGTGGCTCGAGCGAGCGGATCGCTTTCAGCAGAGCCGGCCCGAACTCGCGGTCGATGGCCATCGCCTCGCCGGTGGCCTTCATCTGTACGCCGAGATGGCGATCGGCCGCGGGGAACTTGTCGAATGGCCAGCGCGGCAGCTTGACGACCACGTAGTCGACCGCCGGCTCGAAGGCGGCCGAGCCACCCCCGGTCGCGGGATTCGGCATCTGGTCGAGGCGACGCCCGAGCGCGATGAGCGCCGCGACCCGGGCGATCGGGTAGCCGGTCGCCTTGCTGGCGAGCGCCGACGATCGGCTCACTCGTGGGTTGACCTCGATCACGCGGTAGTCATCGTGGTCCGGCGAGACGGCCAGCTGGACGTTGCAGCCGCCCTCCAGCTTCAGGGCCCGCACGATCTTCAGGGCGCAGCGGCGTAGTGACTGCACGAGGGGATCGGGCAGGGTCTGGATGGGAGCGACCACGATCGAGTCGCCGGTGTGGACCCCCATCGGATCCATGTTTTCCATCCCGCAGATGGCGATGGTGGTGTCCGCGGAGTCGCGCAGCACCTCGAACTCGATCTCCTTCCAGCCGAGCAGGCTCCGCTCCACGAGCACCTGGCCGATGGGGCTCACCCGCAGGCCGTGGGCGATCCGCTCCCGCGCTTCGGCCAGGCTGAAGGCGAAGCCGCCACCTCCGCCCCCGAGGGTGAAGGCGGGCCGCACGACGACGGGCTGACCGAGCGCCTCCGCAAACCGCACGCCCTCTTCCACCGAGTCAATGACGGCCGACTCGGGGACAGGCTCGCCGATCCCGGTGACCAGGTCGCGGAATCCACCGCGATCCTCGGCCGCGCGAACCGCGGCGAGCGGGGTGCCGAGCACCCGGACTCCGTACCGATCCAGGATGCCGGCGTCGTCGAGCGCGACTGCCAGGTTGAGGCCGGTCTGCCCTCCCAGCGTCGGCAGCAGGCTGTCAGGCCGATGGCTCGCGATGATCCGGCCCAGGTTGTCGACCGTGAGCGGCCCGATGACCACGGTCCCCGCCACGTCGGGGTCGGTCATCACCGTCGCCGGATTCGAGTTGACCAGGATGGTCGCCACCCCTTCGGCCCGCAGCGCCAGGCAGGCCTGGACGCCGGCGTAGTCGAACTCGGCGGCCTGGCCGATGACGATCGGCCCGGAGCCGATCACCAGCACGCGCCGCGGCGCGCTCATGCGGGCGCGGTGGGGAACGCGCCCTGCCTGTCTGCCAGCGCGCCGGCCGTGGCCAGGTCGAAGACGCGAGCCGCGTCGATCGGGCCGGGAGCGCCCTCTGGATGGAACTGGACCGATGCGATGCGGCCCGAGGCGTGTACCAGTCCCTCAACGGTGCCGTCGTTCAGGTCGCGGTGACTGACCCGATAGCCCGCCGCGGCCAACGCTGGGTCTTCGAGCACCGCGACCTCGTGGTTGTGGGCGCCGATGTCGACGCGCCCGGTGTCGAGCTCCATCACTGCGTGGTTTCCGCCGTGGTGCCCGACGGCCAGGCGGCGCGTCGGCGCGCGAGCGGCGAGGGCCAACAGCTGGTGGCCGAGGCAGATGCCCAGGATCGGTGGCCCGCCGGCGACGGCACCGGCAGCCAGCTCGCGGACGAGCGCGATCTGGGCTTCCATCCGCGCCGGATCTCCAGGTCCCGGGGAGAGCACGACGAGGTCGGGTTCTTCTCTTGCCACAGCGGCGCCCGTGACGTCTGGCGGGAGGACCGTGATCTCCAATCCGCGGGCCGCGAGAGCTCTGGGCAGCGAGCGCTTCACGCCGAAGTCGACCAGCACAGCGCGACCGCGGCGCGGCCCTTTGGGTGGCACGTACAGCGGTTCGGGGGTGGCAACCGTGGCCACGTGATCGACCGATTCCCACGTGGGGCTCGCCTTGGCCTCGGCGATGGCCTGGAGGACGGGCACTTCAGAGGTTCGGATGACCGCGCGCCGTCGGGCGCCGCGTCGCAGCTGGAGGGTCAGGGCGCGCGTGTCGATCCCGGTGATCGCCGGGATGCCGCCCGCCACGAGCAGCTCCTCGAGGGACCATCCGGGGCCAGCGGGAGGCGTGACCAACCGGCCGACGACCAGCGCACGGGCATGCACCCGCGTCGACTCGAGCTCGTCGGGGTTGATCCGGTAGTTCCCGGCCATGGGGTGGGTGAGGACCACGATCTGACCGGCATACGAAGGATCGGTCAGGATCTCTCCCCACCCCGTGGCGGCAGTTGTGAAGATGAGATCGCCCTCGGCCGCAGCCGGTGCCCCGCGCAGCATGCCTCCCTGGACGATGCCGTCCTCCAGGGCCAAGACGCCGGGACTCGGTGGGTGCAGCAGCGGCGCATCGGTCGCCATAGGCCCCGAAGATGAAAAGAACGCCCGCCGCTCGTGGGCGGCCGGCGTCAGGGGCTCGATTCGGGATACCGTCTGCATCTATGCTCCTTTCCGGCATCACCGTGCCGGCCTTAAAGGACCGGCGACAGTCTAGCGCATGGACACCACCCAGAATCGGAGGAGCCGATGACCGCCTTGGGCGCACGTCGCGCCGTCACCGAGCCCGCCACCCTCGCCGACGTCCTGACCGACGCCCTCGCACGCCCCGGCGTCTCGCCGATGATTCGCGATGGGGTGCTGGTCGTCGCCGGCGCCGCCCTCACGGCGCTCGCCGCGCAGGTCTCCTTCACGGCGCCCTGGACCAACGTCCCGTACACCCTGCAGACCGGCTCGGTCCTGCTGGTCGGTACCGCCCTCGGGCCGCGGCGCGCAGCGCTCTCGATGGCGATCTACCTGCTCGCCGGCGCCGTCGGTCTGCCGGTCTACTCCCAGGGTGCGTCCGGCCTCGCCAAGCTCTTCGGGTACACCGGCGGCTATCTCTTCGGCTTCATGCTGGCAGGAGCCCTGGTCGGCTGGCTGGCGGAACGCCGATGGGATCGCTCGCCGCTCGGCATGACCGGCCTCATGGCGCTCGGCACGTTGCTGATCTACGCGATCGGCGTGCCGGTCCTGGCCCTCGTCGTGCCCCTCGACGCGTGGACGGCCATCTACCAGGGCGCGATCGTCTTCCTGCCATGGGACGCGTTGAAGGCCGCGGTGGCGGCGGGACTGATTCCACTCGCCTGGTCGTTCATCGGCAGGCGTTGACCCTCACGCGTCACTCGATCCGGAGCCGGCTCCCACGGGTCGCCGGAGGAGGCGGGTCCGCGACAGCACGAGCGCAATCAAGGTCAGCACGATGACTACGGGCAGCCCAACGATTGCCAGCCAGATGCCGATCGTCCCGAGCGCCTGCCCCATCTGAAGCAACGCACTGGCGGCGTTCGAGGCCGTCTCACCAGGATCCCACGTCGATGACGCCGCCTGGATCGGCTGCGCCTTGGGCTGCAGCGTCACCGTGAGCGTCGACAGGTCGGCCTGGTTGCTGAGCTGCTTGAGCTGGGCGCTCAGCTGCTCGATCTGGCCCTGGACCTCGTCCAGCCGCGATTGCACGGCCAGGATGTCCTCGATCTTCGTGGCGCGGGCGACGAGCTCGCGGTACTGCACCTCGGACGCCCGGAGGTTCTTCAGCCGTGCCTCCAGGTCGACCACGGCGGCGGTGACATCCTCCTCGCGCGTCGCCTCCACGAGGACCTTGCTGCCGATCTCGTGGAGGCGGGTCAGGGCATCGTCGAAGCGTGGCGCCGGGATGCGCAGCGTGACCGTCGCGGATTGGTCGAGCGTGCCGGCTTGGGCCCCGCCCACATATCCGCCCAGCTCGACCGCCATAGCGCGGACTCGCGCGAGGGCATTGGCGACGTTGTCGACCTCGAGGGTGACCTCTCCGGTCTTCACGATCTGGCGCTCGTCCTGGGCGTACTGCGCTTTTGGACCCGACGTCTCAC
>VBKA01000100.1:0-4114 GCA_005879815.1 Chloroflexota bacterium | reverse complement strand
GTGGAACGTGGATCTGACATGGATCGGTCCTCCGGACAAGGGATTTGCGTGCGGGACGCGCTCAGGCCTCTCTGCGTTCCACCCGTAATACGACGAGTCGGCTAGCATCGGTTCATGACCACGCCCGCGCAGACGCACCCGCTCGATGAGGAGGCGGCTCGAGCGAACCTGCCGGCCGGCCAGTTCGATCGGGGCTGGATCCAGCGACACCTGGCCGACGAGCGGCGCAAGGCGAGCCTGCTGGGTGAGATCCGCGAGGCGATCTTCGGTGCCCAGGATGGCCTGGTTTCGACCTTGGCCGTGGCCAGCACCGTGGCCGGCGCTTCGGCAGACCGATTCCCAGTCCTGGTCGCGGGGATTGCGTCCGCATTGGCCGGGGTCTTCAGCATGGCGGCCGGCGAGTACATGTCGAGCAAGAGCCAACGGGAGATCTTCGCGGCTCAGATGGTCGGCGAGCGCGAAGAGGTCGCGGAGCGGCCGGGCGAGGCTGAGGCGGAGGTCGCCTTCATGCTGGAGGAGGACGGGCTTCCGCGCGACCGCGCCGCAGGCATGGCAAGCACCCTCGCGCAGCACCCCGATGTGCTGCTCAAGACGATGGTCGAGAAGGAACTCGGGTTGACGGCCGAGCACTCCGAGGGCTCGCCGATCCAGGGCGCCATGGTCATGGGCGTCTCGTTCGGGGTCGGCTCGCTGGTGCCGATCGTCCCCTACCTGCTGCTCCCTGTCCGCGCCGCGATCTTCGGCAGCGTGCTGGCGACGGGTGTAGTGCTGTTCGGGATCGGTGTCCTCAAGTCGCGCTGGACCCGCCGCGACTGGATGCGCTCGGGCCTCGAGATCCTGGCGCTCGGGGCGTTCGCCGGCATCGCCGGGTACCTGTTCGGGGGCCTGCTGCCGAGCCTTATCGGCGTCTGAAGCGACCAGGGATCAGGTGACGGTCAGCCACCCGACCATGCCGTAGTCCTCGTGCTTGGGCAGGTGGCAGATGTACTGCAGCACGCCCGGCTTGTCGAAGGTGATGGTCGTCTCCCTGGTGGTCAGCGCCGGGATCGTGATCTCGGTCGGCCGCGCGTTGTGCACAGGTTCGGTCCCGGTGCGGTGGCGTTGATGCAGGGCGGCGTCGCCGACGATCCACTCGTGGTCGATCGGGTCGCTGTTGACGATCACGAAGGTGACCGGGACGCCGTGCGGAACCGTGAGTCGCGACGGGTCGTAGTGCGAGTAGTGGATCGTGATCTGGATCCGCATCGGCGACGCGCCGCAGCCCGAGACCACCACTCCCAGCAGCAGCGCTGCAAGGAGCAGGGCGACGGCGCGTCGCGACACGGATGACATCAGGCGCCAGCCGGAGGCGGCATGCGCCGGGTGGCGAGCCGGGCGAGATAGGCGCCACCAAAGACGGGCAGGCCCACTCCCACCGCCGCCAGCAGGAGCACCCAGCCGACCCAGGGGGCCGGCGGCTGCATCGGTCCGAACGGGGCCAGCCCTGCATCGCGCAGCGACGGCCGGCCGCGCCCGCTGGCGTCGATCGCCAGGTCGAAGCGCAGGTCACTGGCGTTGCCGTCGATGCGGATCTTGCTCAACCACGCGTGCTGCGGGATCCAGCCCATCCCCTTGTCGGAGCGGAGGTCCTTCAGCAGGCTGGCGCTCGCCGGCTCGCTGACCTGCAGCTTGAGGCCGTTGGCGTTCGGGTCGGGCAGGAGCGCCGGCTGGCGGTCGTTGAGCAGGTAGACATCGGCCTCCACCTTCTCGACGCCGGTCTTGCCGAGGGCCAGGATGCGCAGGGGCACCCACGGGTTGGCGGTGGGAATGGTGATGTGCACCGGAGTGCCATCACCAATGGACTGCCCCCGAGCGCGCGCGGCGTCCGCGTCGAAGACGGCGGCGAGGAAGATCGGCGATCGATTGGCATAGAAGTCCAGCACCTCTGGCGCGTCGGGTGGGAGCCGGAAGCCATGGTCCTTGGCCCAGGCACCAACCTCGTCGCCGCCGCCCTTCAGGACGGTGATGTCGAGGGCGTCGATACGGACCTGGAGGATGACCTGGGCGCTCGAGGCGGCTCGGGCGCCCAGGAAAAACGCGGCCTCTGGCACCGGGGGGTCGGTCTCGCGGATCAGGCGCTGAAGTGTCCAGTCACCGCCCTTCTCGACCTTGGTCGGAACTCCGGGGAGCGGCACGATCGAGCCGAACTGGCCCCCGCCACCCGCGAACTGGAAAGCGGTGACGTAATGCTCGACGCCATCGTGGTAGGCGGCCAGGGTGGTGGTGCGGAGCAGGTTGACGGCACCGTTCGGACCAATCAGGCCGCCGCATGCGAAGGTGGGTCCTGCGGTGAGCAGGAGCGTCGCGACGGCAGTCGCGGCGACGATGGTGAGACGGCGCATCTGGCGCGTCCTCCTGTGCGCGACGGCTTGGCAATGCTCGATGCCGTCGAATGCGCGCAAGACGACCGAAGGACGGATGCGGTTCCCGGTCTCACGTCCCTGGCGAGTCGCCCGGTTTGGCCCGGCTCCCCCGCAGCACCTTCGGCGCAACGGTCCGGTAGCTCTCCTCGACCCACCGTGTCAGCACCTCCAGGGGCATGTTCGGCGGCGCCTGGATGCCGACCCATCCACCGCGATCCAGGCCGTAGCCCATCAGCCTGCTGAAGGGCAGCGCCAGGGCGTCCTCCTTGGACTCCGGCAGCTTGACGCCCAGCCAGCAACTGCCATCGGCCGGCTGATCCGCGCCGAAGAAGACGAAGACCTTCTTGCCGACCTTCGCCACGGATTCGCCCCAGGGATGGTCCTCCCAGGCCTCCGGCAGGCTGAAAGCGAAGGCGCGGACCTCCTCGGCTAGCGTTCCCATCCGAATCAGGATACGGTCACCCTGGCGGCAGGCGAGTAGCGAGAGGAAGTGGTCCACTACAGGGCCCTTCGCGTCATTCCGGCACGAACATCGTTTTGAGAGGGATCGCCGGCGGGACGCTGATGATCGACAACGGGCAGCATGCTGCCCCATTCGGCGTCATCGGCAGGCTCGCCGACGGCTTCGTGCTTGGGACGGTAATGCGTCGCCTGCTTGAACAGCGAGCCGCTGCCCTCAGGCGCAAAGCGGAGGCGTACGCGGTCCGCCCTTCCAAGGTTGCCCGCGTGGAAGGACGGCTCGTCCCGGCGTCAGGTGGACTTCTTCTGCTTCGCGACCTTCGCGCCTTGCTTGCCAAGGGCCGTGCGGGTTGACTTCGGAAGGTTGGCGATGGTCCGCTTGGACTTGGCAGCGGCCTGGGCCTTCTTGATGTTGCGTCGCGCGGCTTCACGCTGCTTTTCTGTGGCCATGTCAACCCGTGGGCGCATCGGGCATGCCAATTAGGCTTCGCGGGTCAGCGGAACATGCGCTGCTGTTTGGCCAGGTCGATGGCGGTGGAGCGCTCGCGACCCTCCGGCGCGGCGGCTTCTGCGACCACCGCGTCGACCGGATGGATCCGACGCGCGACAACGTTGAGCACCTCCCCCTCCACCTGGAGCACGCCGTCGATTACCAGCAGCGGATGCCGGTGCAGCAGGGCGCGATGCGCGGTGTAGACCTGGGGCCGGACGGTGACGTTGATCATCCCCGTCTCGTCCTCGAGCGCGATGAACACGAAATTCTTGGCGGTCATGGGGTGCTGGATCGAGACTGCCAGCCCCGCCAGCCTGACCATGGACCGATCGCGCCGCCGGCCCGCTTCGCCAATCGGGATCACGCCGCGCGCCGCCACCCGCTCGCGGAAGAGCTCCACGGGGTGGGCCGTGGGCGAGAGGCTCAGCTCCCGGTAGTCGGCGGCGAGCCGCTCCGCGAAGGTCATGGGCGGGAGTGAGGCGCCGAGGGCGCGCTGGGCATCGTCGGTGAGCCCCAGCGCAGGGCGGTCCGGGTCCGCGTCGGCCAGCGTGCTGCGGAGCTGCCAGAGCAGCTCGCGACGGGGGATATCGGTCCAGTCGAAGGCGCCGATGGCGATGAGCCGCTCCACGACCTGTTCGCCGAGCCCCGTGCGGGCGACGAAGTCGCGCAAGCCGGCATACGAACCGATGGCTCGCTGCTCGTCGAGCAGCTCGCGGCTCGCCTCGTCGATCCCCTTCACCTGGCGCAATCCCAAGCGCAT
>VBKA01000099.1:5890-6231 GCA_005879815.1 Chloroflexota bacterium | reverse complement strand
GAGGTGGGCTTTCACACCTTCATTGCGGAGGTGCCGGCGCCCTACGATGTCGAGACGCTCGAGCGTTGGATCGGCGAGGTGAAGCCGATGGCGGAGGACTAGCGCCCTCCCCGTCCTTCCGTACCGGAGACACGGACCACCAGATACCCATCTGAACTCGACTTGCCGACCGGCGTCGTTCGGGTCGACCCAAATGCGGCGACTCGATTGGGTGGGCGGGATGGTTAACTAAGCCGTGCGATCCCCGGAAACGCACTATGCGAAGAGCGGCGACGTCAACATCGCCTACCAAGTGGTCGGTGATGGGCCACTCGACCTTGTCCTCGTGCCGGGCTTTGTTT
>VBKA01000099.1:0-5664 GCA_005879815.1 Chloroflexota bacterium | reverse complement strand
TCTCTTCGCCGCAACCTACCCGGACCGAACGACAGCGCTGGTTCTGTATGGCACGTATGCCCATCGAAGCGAACCAGACGACGATTATCCGTGGGCCGCGACTTGGGAACAGCGTCAGGCATACGCCGACGAGGTCGAGAGCACGTGGGGTCTCGAATCGGACCTGGGCACCATGGCGCCAAACGCCGACGCTGCCCTCACGGCATGGTGGCGTACACGAGCGAGGGCCTCTGCAAGCCCTGGGGCTGCCCGCGCGCTAATCCTCATGAACAGCCGCATCGATGTGCGCAGCATCCTTCCTAGCATCCGATTGCCGACCCTGGTTCTGCACCGCCAGGGCGACCGTGACTCGCGACCAGAAGAGGGCCAGTACATCGCCGATCGCATTCCGGACGCGCGCTTTGTCGAGCTCACCGGGGAAGACCATCTCCCGTGGATTGATGCCGACCAGATCCTCGACGAGGTTGAGGAGTTTCTGACTGGGGTGCGGCACGGCCCAACCCCGGACCGCGTGCTGGCCACTGTCTTGGTGACCGATATCGTTGGCTCCTCCGAGCGTGCGGCAGACCTCGGTGATCGCCGCTGGCGTGACCTGCTCGAGGCACACCATGCTCTCGTGCGCAGGGAGCTTGCTCGCTGGCGGGGACAGGAGGTTGACACGGCGGGCGACGGGTTCCTGGCGACTTTCGACGGACCGGCTCGAGCGATCCGCTGCGCGTGCGCAATCCGCGATGGTCTGCATGCGCTCGGCCTGGAGATCCGAGCTGGATTGCATACCGGGGAGTGCGAACTCATCGGCGGCAAGCTTGGAGGTATCGCGGTCCACACCGGTGCGCGGGTGGCCGCTGAGGCTCGGTCTGGCGAGGTACTTGTCTCTGGGACGGTTCGCGATCTGATTGCGGGTTCGGGGATCGAACTCGAGGACCGGGGCGTTCATGCGCTGAAGGGGATTCCCGGCAACTGGCCGCTGCTCGCAGTTGTGCGACTGTAGAGGACCCGGCGACCCGGATCCATGCGACCCCTCCGCAGTCGCATTGCTGATGGCGCGCCGAGGTCGGAGACTTACCGGCATGACCGAACGCGAGGCTAGCCACGAGGAGGCGCGCAGAGAGGGGATCCGCGCTGCGGCCGCCGACTACATGCAGTCGTGGCTAGACGGGGATCCAGATCGAATGCGTCGCTGCCTACATCCTGACTTGGCGAAGCGCCGTGTACGGGATACAGCCTCGGGAGACCTCGCCCTTTGGGAGGTTCCAGCCGGGGACTTGATCGACGATGCGATGGGTGGTCCAAAGCTCCAATACGCCGGAGACTTCGAGATCACGATCCTCGACGCAGACGACGAGGTCGCGAGCGTGAGAATCCTTTCGCAGCCATTCAATGAATACTTGCACCTGGCGCGTTTTGGCGACCGCTGGCTAGTTGTCAATGCGCTCTACCGGCGTCGCGCGAACTGACCGCATAACTGCGGCGTCATCGCTTTGCCCACCGCCACGATCACCAGCACGGACAACCAGTCCCCCACGTTATGGAGGGGTGCCCAGCCTGCTCGCATGCCCTGGGATCCATTCTAGGGAATCCGCCTAGCACGGGGTTCAGAGACTGCTGTAGCTGCGCTGCTCGGTCGATGTAAAAGGTCTGGGTTTCGGGTATCGATGCGGACCTGCGGGATGGGATGCCGAAGTCAACGCGGACGCGATCACTGTTGTCCTCCGGCACTTGGTTCCACGGGCATGACGCGATCAGATGACTGCTTCGGAATCAAGGTGACGAAGACGCTGACCGACCTCCTCGAGGACGGCCCGGCGGATTCTTGGCGATGCATCCAGGAGCTCTTGGAAACGCTGGTGTGTCACGGCAAGGAGGCGGCAGTCCGATAGCGTCGTGGCCGTCGCGGTTCGGGGACCGCCGTCGAGCAGTGCAATCTCCCCCAGGAAGTCTCCGTCGCCGATGGTGTTGATAGTCTGCCCACCCCGTTCGATGGTCACGCTACCGGAGACGATGATGTAGAAGTAGCCCTCGTGGCGACCCTCGTGCGTCAGCGCAGTGCCCGCTGGGACGTCCTTCTCGTCCACGATTCGGGCGATATGCTCCAGCTCTGCTTGGGGTAACCCCCCGAACAGCGGCACACGCTCCAGCAGACCGAGCTTGTAGTCCAATTTCCCCGCCTTCCTCTGTGCCACACGCAGAGGGGCCCGGAGGGTCCGATCCGCACCGGAAGCATAGATGCGCCGGGAAAGCCACTCAAGAAAACCGCGGGCAGCCATATTCAACCCTGGTGGTGGCCCCCAAGGCTCTTGCTGCGGGGCCGTCGCTGATGCGCTCAGCGGTCCGGGGTTCGCTCATGGCCGCGGCCCGTCGCATCGGCCCATGCCCAGGCCTGGACGTCCGGCGGCTCGAATCCAAGCCCGGTCAGGATGGAGCAGACCTGCTCGCGGTGCGCGTTCCCGTGGTGCAGCGCCTGTGCGACGAGCACGCTGGCGGGCGCCTCGTATGCCCCTTCGTCGAGAATCAGCAGCTGATCGGCGTCGACCGGCTGGGCCAGGTACTGCTCCCAGAGGCGTGCCGTTTCATCGACAGCCTTATCGTGTACATCGAAGTCCGCGCTTTCGCTGCTCGCCAGCGCAGACCGGGGGACGCCGATGATCCGCGACACATAGCCAGCATCGGCTCGGATGATGTGGTGGAAGGTGGCCAGAATGCCGCCGTAGGTCCCCACCCCGGCGGACGCCAGCTGATCGCCCCGGAGGCTTCGGCAGAACTCAAGAAGTCGCTTGGTCGCCCAGGTGTTATGGCGGAGCGCCTCGAGAACCAACGTGTTCGCGGCTGATTCCAACGACTCTCTCCTCGTTTTTAGTCCGCGACAGCTCGGAGTCCAAGCCGCTCATCAAGCCAGCCACCCGTCAGTGTCCCACCTCACCGCTGTCCGCGGTCACGTGCCAGACTGTGCGTGACGCGCACCGAGTGTGGCCATGCCTCTCACGCCCAGGAGAGCATCAACCAGGAGAGCGCTGCCGACCGGAACGGTGACCTTCCTGTTCACCGATATCGAAGGGTCGACTCGCATCCTGACCCTGCTCGCTGACGGCTACGCGGGTCTGCTCGCCAGGCACTCGAAGATCATGCGATCTGCGATCCGCGACCATGCAGGGACCGAGATCAGCACCGAGGGCGACTCGTTCTTCGCGGCCTTCTCCTCCGCGACCGATGCCCTGGCTGCAGCCATTTCCGCGCAGCGTGCCCTTGCAGGGGAGGAGTGGCAGGAGGGAGCGACGGTCAGGGTCCGCATGGGCCTGCACACGGGAGAGGGACGGCGCGGCGGCGACAGCTACGTAGGTCTCGACGTCAACCGTGCCGCACGCATCGCCGCGGCTGGGCATGGCGGACAGGTGCTGCTCTCCGATTCGACACGCGCGCTCATCGAGCCATCTCTCGCGTCGGGGATCCGCGTCCGCGATCTGGGTCTGCATCGGCTGAAGGACTTCGAGGCACCGATACGGATCTCGCAGCTGGACGTCGACGGACTGCCATCGGACTTTCCCGCGCTCAAGACGATCGACATCCATCCCGGCAACCTGCCCGAACAGCTGACCAGCTTTATCGGTCGCCAGCGGGAGCTGGCGGCAGTGACCGAGCTGGTGCGCTCGCATCGGCTCGTCACGCTCACCGGAGCCGGGGGCACGGGAAAGACCCGGGTCGCGGTCAGGGTCGCCGCGGACCTCCTCGCTGAACACAGTGACGGCGCGTTCTTCGTCGATCTCGC
Organism: Chloroflexota bacterium; assembly: GCA_005879815.1. Classification (GTDB taxonomy): domain Bacteria; phylum Chloroflexota; class Limnocylindria; order QHBO01; family QHBO01; genus CF-82. Next base: position 1,901 of record VBKA01000099.1, on the reverse strand, counting down.
ACCCATCCGCGATCCGGTGCTCATTCCCCTGGCGATCGCGCAGGCGCTGAGCGCCCGTGTCGATCCGGGCGGCGACGCGTTGACCGCCGTGCGCGCCCACCTCCGCGACCGGGAGCTCTTGCTAGTCCTCGACAACTTCGAGCAGGTGATCGAGGGCGCGCCAGTCGTCGAAGACCTGCTCTCAGCAGCTCCGCACCTACGCATCCTCGTTACGAGCCGCACGCCACTGGGTATCTACGGAGAGCAGGAGTTCGACCTCCAGCCCTTCGAGATCAGCGGCGAGCCAGGCTCTGCAGCGGTTGCCCTGTTCGTCGAACGCGCTCGATCCGTTCGACCGGCCTTCGAATTGACCGATGCGCACGCAGCAGCCGTTGCCGACATCATCGCCCGGCTCGACGGCCTGCCGCTGGCCATCGAGCTGGCCGCGGGACAGATACGCGTCCTCAGCCCGGCGGCGATCGTCACCCGTCTCGACCGTCGACTCCCGCTGCTTACCTCATCCTCGCGAGGGCGACCGGAGAGGCAGATGACGATGCGAGCTGCCATCGAATGGAGCTATGACCTGCTCGAGGAGCTGGAACGCCGCCTGTTCGCGAGACTCTCGGTCTTTCCCGCGGGCTGTTCGCTAGAAGGTGCCTCGGCGGTCGGCGACCCCGAAGAGCCAGGCACCTCCGTGCTGCAGGCAATGAATGCGCTCGTAGGCAAGAGCCTGCTCCGGCAACGCGAGGCACCTGATGGCGAGCCCCGTTTTGGCATGCTCGAGACAGTTTTGGAATACGCGTCCGACCGGCTGCGGACCGATTTCGACGCCGATGCCACCCACGACCGAATGGCGCTGTTCTTCCTGGCATTCGCGGAGGAGGCAGAGCCTCACCTGACCAGAGAGGAGCAGGCCGTCTGGCTGGATCGATGCGAAGGCGAACTCCCCAACCTGCGGCGGGCCCTGGATTGGGCCGTCGAGGCCGGGCGGGCCGACATCGGCCTCCGGACCGCCACCGCTTTCTGGCGGTACTGGCAGCAGCGAGGACCGATGTGGGAAGGCCGCCGGGTGCTGGACCGTTTGCTAGCGCTTTCCGATTCTTCGCGGGTGGTGCGCGGCAAGGCGTTGGGCGCGGCAAGCGGGCTGGCCTGGTGGGACGGCGACCACGACGCGACTCGAAAGCTCGCTGAGGAGGCGCTACCCCTTGTTCAGGGCAGCGGAGACCGACCGGCAGAGATGGACGGTCTCTACAACCTCGGGTTTGCGCTGCTGTGGAGTGCGGTGCTCCGCGGCGACGCGGACCCGGACCGAGCGGCCGAGCTCTTTGGAGAGAGCCAGCGCGTGGCGGAAGAGTTGGGAGATCGGAGGGGGTCCGCCAAGGCCCTGCGTGGACTCGGCATGGTCACGGCCATCGCGCGTGGCGATGTAACAACTGCTCTGCCGGTGTTGCAGCGTGCGGCGGCGCTGGCGGAGGAGGTGGGCGATCGATGGGAGACCATTGAGGCGATGATCGTCTTGGGTAATGGTCACCGGTTCATCGGGGATAAGCATGGCGCCAAGGTGCTCTACCTCCGGTCCATCGATCTGGCCGTGTCCGCCGGGAACCATCTCGTGATCAACGGTGCCCTCCTCCTGGTGGCGGCGGTCGAAGGGCAGATGGGACGGCACGAGCGTGCTGCAACGCTCTGGGGTGCGGCCGCCGCGGCCCGCGAGGCGTCCGGTGCCGTCAGGCCGCCCGCCACCGCGCGGCTGGTGGGCGACCCGGTCGGGGCTGCGCGCGCCGCCATTGGCGACGAAGCCGTCGAACGAGCGCTCGCAGCGGGCCGCTCGATGCAGCCTGAGGCCGTGATCGCCTATGCCCGGGGAACTGAGGCCTAGTTGAGGGCTCCCGTGGCCGCTGTCGCCGGCGCATTTCGGTAGG
>VBKA01000098.1 GCA_005879815.1 Chloroflexota bacterium | reverse complement strand
AGGCTGTATCGGCCGGGCTGAGGCCAATACATGAGTCCGTGAGGGTTGGCGCCGGTGGCGATGGTCTTGATGATCCTGGCGGTTTCAGGATCGAACACGTCCACGGTGCCGTTGTACCGGTTCGAGACCCACATCTGGGAGCCATCCGCCGAGAAGGCGATCATGTCCGGCGACGCGCCGGCCTTCCAGGTGGCGATGACCTTCTGTGTGGCGAAGTCGATGACCGAGATGGTCCCCGCGATGCGGTTGGTGACGTAGAGCTTGGTGGCGTCCCGGCTGATTCCCAGGCCGTGAGCGCCGGTACCGGTATGGATGAAGCGCACGACCTTGAGTGTTTTGGCATCGACGACATTCACGCCGCTCAGGCCCTGGTTGGCGATGAAGAAGAACTTGCCGTCCGGTGACAGGCGGACGTCGAGCGGCAGCCCACCCACGCGGACGGACCCGGTGATCGTCATGGTGCGGGTGTCGACCTTCACCGCCATTCCCGAGGTCTCGCAGCTCGCCAGCAGGAAGGTGCCGTCCGCAGACATGTCCATGTGGTCGACGCCGGTGAAGGGAATCTTCAGGAACTTGAGGAGCTTCCAGGTCTTGCGGTCATAGAAGGCGAGCCCGTTGTTGCCGATGTACGTGGCGGTCATGAAGTCGTCGACGACGATGGCCTTGGAGCCGTCCAGGGTGAAGTACAGGTTGTACGGATAGGGGACGTTGATGTCCCCAACTGGCTTCGCGGTGTTCTGGTCGACGACGGTCAGCTTCGAGCCGCCCATGTTGTTGACGTACAGCCGCGAGAGATCCCAGTCCGGCGTGATGTGCTCCGGGCTGAGGGAGACCTTGAAGCGGCCGATGATCTTGAGGGTCTTGGGATCGATGACCGTAACGTCGCCCGAGTTCTCGTTCGGGACGTAGACCCGCGGCGGAAGGTTGGCGATGCGCGGGTCGATCCGGCCGTTGACGGTCGCGGCGTAGACGCCTCCCACCGGGGGTGGAGTCGCCGTCGGCTCGACGGTGGGCTGGGCAGGGGTCTTTACGGCGCTGGCGGTGGCAGTTGGTGAGGCCGTCGCGGCGCCGGGATTGGCGGGCCGGCTGCCCCTGGGCGTCGGCGAGGCGGAGGAGCAAGCGGTACCGATGATCCCCACCAGGGCCACCAGCGCCACGCGGCGTAACGACATCGGCGGGGAGTGTAGGCCATCGACGCGATGCGGGTTCGGGTTGCAGGCCGGGAAGCCAGGCCGGGCCTGCGTGGCCCGGCCTGGCGTGCGCGGTTGCGAGGCGAACCGGGCTACATGATGCCGACGATGTGGCCCTCAGGATCCGCGAAGAGCGCGACGTTCGTCTCGGGCGCCACCTCGGTGAGCGGCATGAGGACCTTGCCTCCGGCCTGCTCGACCTTTTTCAGCACGTCCTGCGGGTCGTCGGTGTGGACGTAGAACTTCACACCCGGCGGCTGCCCCTGGCCGGCCGCACCGATGCCGCCGGTGATTCCGTTTCCCTGGCGATACATGCCATATCCGCCGGGATTGTTGGTGTCCAGGCTCCAGCCGAACACATCGCGATAGAACCGCTGCAGAGCCTCACCGTCACTCCCGGTGACCTCGACGTGGATGACCTCTGTCGCCATGGAAATCTCCTCCTGATCAGCTGTGTTGGGAGCGCCCAATCATCGGTCCCGTTTGTAAAGACGACGTTTGGCGCATCCCGAAATCGACGCCAACGCGCATCGCATGGGAGCCGCGCCGTCTCTGCGCATCCGGGTCGGTAGGATGACGGCGTGGAGCCGCGCATGCAGTACGCCCGCACCAGCGACGGGGTGACGATCGCGTACACCGTCCACGGTTCCGGGACACCCATGATCTGGCTCCCACCCGTTCCATTCAGCAACGTCGTGGCGCAGTGGCAGATCCCGCTCCTGCGGTCCGCCTACGACGGTCTCGGCCAGCACCTGCGCGTGGTCCTGTACGACGGTCGCGGGACCGGGCAGTCCCAACGCGAGGTCGAGGATCTTGGCCTCGACGCGATGATGCGCGACCTCGAAGCCGTGGTGGCCGCCGCCAGGCTGGGGCGTTTCGCGCTCTTTGGCTACTACCATTCGTGCCTGCTGGCCATCGCCTACGCCGCCGCGCACGCCTCGCAGATCACGCGACTGGTCCTGTTCGGCGGCGCAGCGCGCGGGTGGGATGCGATGGCGCCGGCGGAGACCCAGGCGCTGCTGACCTTGATCGAGCGTGACTGGGACCTCTTCACCGATGCCGCCGCGCACGCCTGGCTGGGCTGGTCGGCGGGCGAGACCGGACGGCTGATGGCCGACGCCTTCCGGACGGCGACCACTCCCGCGATGGCGCGCTCCATGCTTCGCACCGCGCGGGACACGGACGTGTCGAACGACCTGGCCAGTATTCGGGCGCCCGCGCTCGTCCTGCATCGCCAGGGAGAACGGCAGATTCCAGTCGAGGTGTCGCGCCAGCTGGCTGCGGCACTCCCGAACGGCCGGTTGCTTCAGCTACCCGGGTCGACTGCGACGCTCTTCGTCGAAGACCTGGACGGCGACATCAAGGTCCTCGTCGACTTCCTGACCGTTGGCGTCACCCAGCCGCGTCCGTCAGCCAGGCAACGGGCCAGCGACACCCTCACGCCCCGCGAGCTCCAGGTCCTGCGCCTCGTTGCCGGTGGGGAGACGAATGCGGAGGTTGCCCATCGGCTGGGCCTGTCGGTCCATACCGTGGAGCGTCATCTGGCGAACCTGTATCCCAAGATCGGGGCGCGGGGTCGCTCGGATGCGACCGCCTACGCCATCCGCAGAGGCCTGGTTTGATCGCGTGGCGGCTTTCCGTCAGGTCGCCTGCATAGCCTCCGGGATGCGTTCCACAGCCCAGATGCCTACGCTGGATCCATGACCACTACCACGAACAGCCGGCCGACCGGCGCCGGCGAGCTCATGCGGGCCTTCACCCGCGTCACCGACCCCATCACCCGGCCACTCGCCGGCCGGCGCTTCTTCAAGCTGTGGGCTGTCGTCCAGCACGTTGGACGCCGGTCCGGCACGCGCTACGCCACACCGGTGGCGATCGTCACAACGCCCGACGGTTTCATCATCCCGCTCCCATGGGGCGAGCGCACCCAATGGGCGCGCAACGTCCTCGAGGCGGGCGGCTGCCAGCTGCGCTGGGGCGGGGCCGACTACACGGTCGGAGAGCCAGAGCTGGTGAGCCGCGAGCAGGCCGAGCCGTTCTTCGGCCGCTTCCTCCGAATTGGGCTCGGCGTCTTCGGGATGCGGCTCTTCCTGCGCGTCCGCCTGACGCGATAGCGGGACCTCCCGGTCAGCCGACCGGCATCGGCTCCTTCTCCATCTGCTCGACCCACTGCTTGCGCCACTCCGGCGCCTCGAACGGATACGCGAAGTAGTCGCGCTGGTGGACGATCTTTCCGTCCTCGTTGGTCTTGATGATCGACACGGCACTGACGGGAACGCCATCCCCGTAGTCGATGACGCTCTCGATCACCCACGCCTCGTCCGGCGAAAGGACCCGGCGGAGCTTCGCGGTCGGGTTCGTACCAGAGCCAGTCGGATAGTTCGAGTTGACCGCCTCGACGTTCTGCTTGCCGCGAATGCGCTCGCCGGACTGCGGCCACTCCTGGACGATGTCGTCCGCCGACATCTCGTACATCTCGCGGCCGAATTGCTCCATGTTCCCGATGTTGAAGGTCTCCTCGATCTTCCGCTTCATTGCCTGGTTGTCCACGCTCGAATCCTCCGTGGCGTCGGCACAGGGACCGATCAGCACCAGTCAGCGTGTGTCGCTCGCACTCACGGGGCATTCTCCGCCCGCGTGATGCATGCGTCGAGAGACTTTATCCACCGTTTGGCCGGCTATGGCATGGTGGTCTCATGAACGAGTACGACCCGGTCGACCTGCCGGTGGCGGACGGCCGGACGCTGGAGATCTACGTTACCGGACCAGAGGACGGCATTCCCCTCGTCCATCACAACGGCTCGCCGAGTTCCGGGCTTCCATACACCCCCTTCGTCGATCTCGCGGCTGAGCGCGGCCTGCGTCTCGTCAACTATTCCCGCGCCGGGTATTCGCGATCGACACGCAGTCCGGGTCGCAGCGTCGCGGACGTCGCGGGCGACGTCACCGCCATGCTCGACCACCTCGGCGCGGCCAGCTGCTACACGATGGGCTGGTCGGGCGGGGGGCCGCATGCGCTGGCCTGCGCGGCACTCCTCCCGGAGCGGGTCATCTCCGCGGCCTCGATCGCGGGCGTCGCCCCGTATCCGGCCGAGGGTCTGGACTGGATGGCAGGCATGGGTGCGGAGAACCACGCCGAATTCGGGGCGGCCCTCGAGGGTCCCGAGCAGCTGCAGCAGTTTCTCGAGCACGAGGGCTCCTGGGTGGCGGCCGTGACCGCCGACCAGGTGGTGGCCGGCTTCGGTGACCTGGTCTCCGACGTCGACCGCCGGGCGCTCACGGGCGAGTTCGCCGAGTGGTTGGCGGCGGGCTTCCGGGAATCCGTGAGCAACGGCATCTGGGGTTGGTTTGACGACGACATGGCCATCCTCAAGCCGTGGGGCTTCGACCCTGGGGCCATCCGCCGTCCCGTCACGATCTGGCAGGGAGCGCAGGATCGGATGGTCCCCTTCGCGCACGGCCAGTGGCTGGCGCGGCACGTCGGGTCAGCGAGGGCTCAGCTCCTGCCGGAGCACGGTCACCTGTCCCTGGCCGTCGCGTCGATGGGCCGCATCCTCGACGATCTGATCGCCACCCAGCCCTGAATCCGACCGGCCGCGACGCCGCGACGCCGCGGTGCGATCGGGTCAGTTGCTTCGCACCGGCGGCATGTGCCGGACTGCCCCACGGTCGCCGATCCACAGCGCCGGGGGCGTGACCCAGTAGAGCGCCATCTCGTTAAGGCGCGCGGCGTACTCGGAACGCAGGGCGACGAACGCCTTCCACGCGCCTTCCTCATCGCGGATCCGCCATCCTGCAGCCCTGAGCCGTTCGCACGCCGCGTCGAACTCTGAGCGTTCAACAAGGGCCATGGGCACGTTGCGCCAGCCGAAGAAATTCGAGAGGTCTTCCACGAAGTGACCGCCCACGCGCTGGACCATTGTCGCCTCGCCAGTGGGTCCATCCTCGATCGCCGTCAGCACCAGGGCGGAGGCATCCAGCACCGCCCCCAGCGACGAGACCCACGACGCGTTGTCGTGTGACGAGCGGAAGTAGGGGAGGATCGGGTAGGCAACGTGGGTGTCCAGCACCTCGGCTGCCCAGGCCTCCCACTCGAGGAAGAAGCTCGCAAGTCCGGGACGCAGGTCCTTGGCTCCATACGACTCCAGCAGGCGGATGCCGGATGGCGGTGCGCCGGCTCGAGCCTCGAGGCGCACGACCAGGATCTCGCGGCGCTG
>VBKA01000101.1 GCA_005879815.1 Chloroflexota bacterium | reverse complement strand
CCGCGTCGAGCTGCGCCAGGCCAACTTCGCGTCGATCCTGGACGTCGCGACCGATGCCGGCTTTCTCCCCCTCGATGGGCTCCTCTTCGACCTGGGCCTCTCCAGCTATCAGCTTGCCGACCCGCAGCGCGGCTTCAGCTTCGCCAGCCAGTCGGCTCCGGACATGAGATTCGATGAAGAAGCCGGTGTTTCGGCCCTGGAGCTCATCGATCGCACCTCGGAACGAGAGCTCGCCGGAATCCTCTCGACATTTGGTGAAGAACGCCATGCAGGCCGCGTCGCGAAGGCGATCCTGGCGGCGCGTCAGGAAGGGCGGCTCATGACCTCCGCCGACCTGGCCGGGGTCGTGGCAGCCGCCGTCGGACGGCGCGGGCGCGCCGACCAGGGGCGGATCCACCCCGCCACGCGCACCTTCCAGGCCCTGCGCATCGCCGTGAACCGTGAGCTGGAGGTGCTTGGTTCGGCGCTCGCCGGGGGATTGGCCGCATTGCGTCCCGGCGGTCGCATGGCGGTCATCAGCTACCACTCGGGCGAAGACCGCATCGTCAAGCGCTTCTTCGCACGCGAGAGCCGCGACTGCATCGAGGATCCGATGCCGCCGGTCTGCACCTGCGGCCATCGCACGCAGCTGCGCCTGGTCACCAAGGGTGTCGTCACGCCAGGCCCATCGGAAGTCGCGCGAAACCGCCGCGCCCGCAGCGCAAGGCTGCGCGGCGCCGAAAAGCTCGCCGTCGCGAGCGCCTGACCCATCGCGTAGGCATAGGCACACGGAGGGCACCGATGAGCAGAGGACGACCACGTCACCAGTCGAGCCGGCGCCGCACGTACAGCGCTCGACAGCGCGAGCTGCGAGACCGGCAGGCGCGCATCGCCAGCCAGGAGCCGGCCTGGGTCGAAGAGCCCGTATGGCTCAAGGAGCCGATCGCGTTCGAGATCGAGGACGGCCTCGACTTCGAAGCGCCGACCTCGTGGGGCGTCCGACTGCGCGGGCGACCTTCGGCCGCCTGACCGAATGGCGGTCATGGGGGCTCGTCCCGCGACGGGCTTCGGGTTTCTCGGTCGGCGATCACAGCCGCGGTCCATCCGCGAGCCGCAGCGCTCGCGCGCGGGGCATGCCGGAGCGGGACGCCGACAGCGGCAGGCGAGCATCGCCGGGCTGCTGGCAACCATCGCCGCCTCAGCCGGCCTGGCGTTCTTCTACCTCTCGCAGTCGAGCCATGTCGCCGCGGTTGGCTACGAGATCGACGACCTGAACGCCCAGATCGCTTTGGTGCGCGCCGAGCAACAGCAGCTCGTGCTCCAGATCGGCTCGGCGCAGGCGCCAATGACCGTCATCGGCCAGGCAACCAATCAGCTGAAGCTTCGCCCACTCGACGCATCGGCCGTCTCATTCGCGCGCCGCGGGGGTGCGACGCTCACCAGCAGGCCATCGTCAGAACCCGCCCACTAACCGAGCTCCCCGCGCGGGACGCTGCCAGGAGACGCGCATGCTTGCCAGGACCGACAGTCGCGCCCGCGCACTCGTCCTGCTGCTGTTCCTTTCGCTGATTGCCGCGGCGATTGGCGGGCGGCTCGCCTGGTGGCACGTCCTCGAGCACGACCGGCTTTCGGCGATGGCCGCGCAGCAGCTCGCCCAGAATCAGGAGATTCCTGCCGAGCGGGGCGTGATCCGCGACGCGCGAGGCCAGCTGCTGGCGACCTCGGTCCAGGTCTTTTCTATCTACGCCACCCCACCTGAGGTGCGCGACACGGAGGGCGAGGCGACCATCCTCGCCAGCCTCCTCCACCTCCCCAAGGGTCAGCTGGTCGCGAAGCTTTCCGGCGGCCGCGCCTGGGTCTGGCTGCAACGACGAGTCGAGCCGGTCGTCTCGGACACGATCCGGGCACTGCAGCTGCCCGGAATCGGACTCCTGCCCGAGACGCGGCGGGTCTACCCCACCGCTGGAGTGGCGCCCGGCTCGACCCTCGCCGCCCAGCTGATCGGGTACGTCAACGTGGATGGCACGGGTCACTACGGCGTCGAGGGGGCGCAGAACGCTCTCCTTGCCGGCTCGCCGGGCCATGTCGTCGCCGAGGAGGACATCGCCGGCCGGCAGATCGCCGATTCGGTGCAGCTCTCCCAACAGCCGGTCAACGGCTCGGACCTCAGGCTGACCATCGACTCGGGGGTTCAGCACATCCTCGAGTCCCAGATGTACGACACCTTCACGCGCAACCATGCGCGTGGGGCGACCGGGATCGTGATGGACGTGCATACCGGCGCGATCCTGGCCATGGCGACCTTCCCCAGCTACGACGCCAACCGATATTCCTCCGCGGATCCCTCGCTCTACGACAACCCGGCGGTCGCGCGACCCTACGAGCCTGGGTCCGTGATGAAGGCGTTCACCATCGCGGCGGCGCTCGACGCAGGAGCCATCACCACCGCGACCAAGGTCGTGGATCAGAACAACCTGCGGATTGCGGGAGTCCGCATCCAGAATGCGGACCGCTTCGACCATCCGTGGGGGCACGGCGCGATCACCCCTCAGCAGGTGCTCCAGCTCTCGAACAACAACGGTGCCGCCAAGATCGGTCTCAAGCTCGGCGGCGATAGGCTCTACCAGGCGTTCCGTCGCTTCGGCTTTGGACAGCCGACGGGGATCGACATCGCCGGCGAGGTGGCGGGAACGGTCTGGAATCCGCGGAGCCCGAATGCGTCCGGCGACCTGACCACCGCCCAGAACGCCTTCGGCCAAGGGCTCACGGTCACGGCCGTTCAGCTCGTCGCCGGGTACGCGGCGATCGCCAACGGGGGAACCATGGTGACCCCGCACGTCATCGCCGGCTGGACCGATGGATCAGACACGTTCCACCCCACTGCGCTCCCAACCGGTGAGCGAGTCATGCGCCCGGAGACCTCGGCCACCGTGATGAAGCTGCTGCTTGGCGCGATTGACGGCGGCATCGCGAAGGGTGCCCAGGTCCCTGGCTACTCCGTCGCCGGCAAGACCGGAACCGCCGAGATCGCCGGTCCGGTGAAGGTTCGCGACCCCACTGGCAAGGTCGTGACGCGGAACCAGTACATCGCTGGTTGGATCGACTCGTCGTTCATCGGGGTCTATCCGGCGAGCCGGCCCCAGCTGGTCACCCTGGTCCTGCTGCACCGTCCCGCGACCTGGGGCCGCTATGTCATGAGCCAGCGGCCAGAAATCGTGTTTCACCTGCTGGCCCCCCAGATCCTGGACTACCTCGCCATCCCACCCGACCGCCGAACGGGTCCGGTAGCGTCGCGGTGATCCGAGTAGACTCGCCCGCGTATTTCCGCAGGGTGTCGCGTGCCTCCGACGATCCGCATCGAGGACCTGCTGGCCGTCACCAATGGCCGTCTCCTCAACCCGACCGCCGTTCCGGGCTTCGCGGGTGCCAGCGTCGACTCACGGAGGATCGTCCCGGGCTCACTCTTCGTCGCGCTGGCGGGCGAGCGGCAGGATGGCCACACCTTCGTCCCAGCCGCCTTCCGCGCCGGAGCGGTGGGCGCCCTGGTGGCGCGACCAGTGCCGCTCCCTCCAGGGAGCAGCGGTTTCCTGGTCCAGGTAGCCGATCCGCTCATCGCGCTCCAGGACCTGGCCGCATGGTGGCGATCGCGGTTTCCGACCCGCGTGGTGGGGATCACCGGGTCGACCGGCAAGACGATGGCCAAGGAGACGGTCGCGGACGTGCTCTCGCGCGGCTTTCGCGTGCTTCGCAACGAGGGGAACCTGAACTCGGAGTCCGGCCTGCCCATGACGCTGCTCAACCTGGACGCGAGTCACGAGGTGGCGGTCCTGGAGATGAGCATGTACACGGTGGGTGAGATCGCGCGCCTGGCGGAGATCGCCCGGCCGGAGGTCGGCGTGGTGCTGGCCGTCCATCCGACCCACCTCGAGCGTGCCGGCAGCATCGAGCGCATTGCCCAGGCCAAGTCGGAGCTGCCTGCGGCCCTCCCCCCGAGCGGACTCGCCGTCCTGAACGCCGACGATCCGCGCGTGGCTGCCATGCGCAAGGTCACGGCAGCCGAGGTCTGCACCTTTGGCCTGGCGTCCGATGCGGACGTGCGGGCCAGCGACGTAACCAGCCGCGGGTTGGAGGGCACGGAGTTCACCCTCCTGGCCCCGTGGGGTGAGCGGCGAGTTCGCAGCGGGATGCCCGGCCGGCACCTGGTGCCCCATGCGCTGGCGGCGGCCGCCGTCGCTCAGCGCTTCGGCCTGCCCCTCGAGGAGGTCGCGACTGCGTTGGCTGCCGGCAGCCGTGCTTCGCACCGCATGGCGATTCTCGAGACGGCGAGCGGCGCGACACTGGTCGACGATACGTACAACGCCTCGCCGGTGAGCGTCCGTGCTGCTCTGCAGTTCCTCGCCGAGACGCCGGTCGCCGCCGGTCGCCGCCGGCTCGCGGTGCTCGGCGACATGCTCGAGCTGGGCCCGGACGAGGAGCGCCTGCATCGAGAGATCGGGGCCGCCGCGGCGGCCCACCTCGACGCGCTGCTGGCGGTTGGCCCCCGCGCACGATGGATGGCGAACGGAGCGACCAGCGCCGGCCTCGGCAGGGTGCTGACCGCGGATGACGCCGACCAGGCGGCGCTGGTCCTGGAACGCGACCTTGCCCCGCGCGTCGGGGACCTGCTCCTCGTCAAGGGCTCGCGCGGCGTCGAGCTTGATCGGCTCGTCGAAGCGATCGCCTCGACGCCCAGCGCGGTCGACGGGGGAGGCGGGGGATGCTGATGGGCATCCTGCTCGCCCTGGTCCTCGCCTTCGGGGGCGTGGTGGCGCTCGGCCCGGTCTACATCGGCCTCCTGCAACGACTCGGATTCGGGAAGCAGATCCGCGTCGAGGGTCCAGCGGGTCACCGCACCAAGGCCGGCACGCCGACGATGGGCGGCATGCTCCTGGTGGTCGTGGTCATGTTCCTGGCGATGGCCATGCGCATCGAGGACGTGAGCACGCTGACTCCCATGCTGACCCTGGTCGGGGTCGGGATCCTCGGCGCCATCGACGACTATGTGAACGCCCAGACCGGGATCGGCATGCGCGGTCGCTTCAAGCTCGTCTGGCAGACGGTGGTCGGGCTGTTGGCGGCCTGGTACATCCAGCGCCATTTCAGCATCGATCACATCAATGTCCCGCTCCTGGGCGCGCTCCCCATCAGCCCGCTGCTGTTCATCCTGTTCGTGGCCTTCGTCATCGTCGCCACCAGCAACGGCGTGAACCTGACCGACGGGCTGGACGGGCTCGCCGGCGGTGTCCTGATCTTCAGCTTCGTTGCCTACCTGCTCATCGCGCTGGTGGCCATCCCCGGGCTGGACAAGCACTCGCAGCCAAACCTGGCGGTCTTCTGCGCGCTGATCATCGGGGCGCTGATGGGATTTCTGTGGTTCAACGTCCACCCGGCGCAGCTGTTCATGGGCGACTCGGGAGCGCTCAGCCTGGGCGCCACGCTCGCGGTGGTCGCGACCATCTCGGGCCAGGTCGTGCTGCTGGTGGTGATCGGTGCCGTCTTCGTGGCGGTCACCCTCTCGGTCGTCCTCCAGGTCGGCTCATTCAGGCTCCGCGGACGCCGCATCTTCCGCATGGCGCCGCTGCAGCACCACTTCGAGCTCATCGGCTGGGCGGAAGAGAAGATCACCGTCCGCTTCTGGATCGTCTCCGCGCTGGCCGGGCTGCTTGGCTTCAGCCTCTTCCTGGCGAGCGTGAACGGGCTCTAGCTGGACCGATGATGACCGCCATCCGCTCCATACGAACGCGCGCCGATCTGCATGGCCGGGTCGCGATCGTCCTCGGCCTGGCCCGCTCTGGGGCCGCCGCCGCCCGTTTCCTGTCCGATGCCGGCGCCGTCGTCACCGTCTACGACCGGCGGGAACGGGACGCTCTGGCCGATGCCGTGCGGTCCCTTGGCGAGCGACCGATCGAGCTCGCCCTCGGCGTGCCGGAGGAGGTGGCTCGCGGGCTCATCGAGGCGGCGGACCTCCTCGTCACCAGCCCCTCGATCTCGCCGCACTTTCCGACCACCGAGCCGTGGCTGCGCGAGGCGCTGAGCGCTGCGGAGGAGCGCGGCGTCGAGCTGGTGAGCGAGGTCGAGCTCTTCCTGCGGCTGACTCGTGCCCGCATCCTGGCCGTCACCGGCACCAAGGGCAAGACGACCACCACGGCCCTCCTCGGCAGCATCCTCGCCGCCGCCAAGATCCCGCACGCGGTTGGTGGCAACATCGGGGAGCCGCTCGTCGAGCGGAGCGAGGAGCTGGACGCCTCGACCTGGGCCGTCCTGGAGCTCTCGGAGCTCCAGCTGCCGACCATCTCACGCGGGGCGGAGATCGCGGTCTACACCAACATCCTCGCCGACCACCTCGACCGGCATGGCAGCCTCGAGGCGTACCGAGCGGTCAAGGCGCGGCTCGCCCAGCTCACCCTCGAGCGGCGCGGTGCCGTGGTCCTCAACGCGGATGATGCGGGCTGCCTCGATCTTGGCGCGCGCCTGGCGGGCGAGCTGCATTGGTATGGACTCGCCCCAGGCGAGGCGCGCGAGGCCTGCGAGACCGATGGGCAGCTGGTGCTCGCCGGCGCTCCGCTGATGGCCGTTGCGGAGGTGCCCTTGCCGGGCGCGCACATGCGCCGCGACGTCCTGGCGGCGGCACTGGCCGCGCGGCTGGGGGGCGCGGATGCGGACGCAATCGCCGCCGGAATCCGGAGCTTCCGCGGCGTCCCGCACCGCCTCGAGACGATCGCCGACCGGGACGGGGTGCGCTGGATCAACGACTCGCAGGCAACCATCCCGGTGGCCGCGATCGCTGCGCTGGAGGCCTCCGCCCCGTCACCAATCGTGCTCATCGCCGGCGGCCAGGGGAAGGGCCTCGACTACCCCGCGTTCGCAGATGCCGCCGCGCAATTCTGCCGCGCGGTGATCCTGATCGGGGAGACGGCCGCGGAGCTGGAGCGCCTGATCGGGGAGCGCGTCGCCGTGCAACGCGCCGCGTCAATGGAGCAGGCCGTCGCGCTCGCTGCCGCAGCGGCGAGGCCCGGTGACGTCGTCCTGCTGTCACCGGCCGCGACCAGCTTCGACATGTTCACCGATTACGCCGCGCGCGGCGACGCCTTCCGCGAGGCCGTGGCACGGCTGGTCACGACCTCTCCAGGTGGCTCGCCATGACGGCGGCCACGAGGGCCGCGACCATGGCGGCTGGAGCCCGACGCCGCGGCGAGCGAACCGGCGTACAGCGAGAACGTCACCAGCCGGCGTATCCGCTGCTGGTCGCCGTTATCGGCCTGGTGGCGGCAGGGGTGGTGATGGTCTACTCCGCCTCATCGGTCCGCGCGTATTTCGCCAACGACGATCCCGCCACGTATGGCATGCAGCAGCTCATCTGGGCGGGCGTCGGCCTGGGCGCCATGTTCGTCGCGAGCCGCATGGACTTTCGCTGGCTCCGCTACCTTGCCATTCCGGCCTATCTCGGGACGATGGCCCTGCTGGTCGCCGTGCTGATCCCTGGGATCGGGACGGAAGTGGCCGGCTCGCGGCGCTGGATCCTCCTGCCAGGGATTGGCTTCCAGCCGGCCGAGCTGGCAAAGCTCGCCATCGTGTTGTACCTGGCGCACTGGCTTGACCGACGCGGGAAGGCCGCGCACTCGTTCTGGAACGGCCTCGTACCGTTCGCGCTGCTCGTCGCCCCCGGGTTCGTCCTGATCGCCGCCGAGCCCGATCTGGGCACGGCCGGCGTGTTCGCGGCCGCGACCCTCGCCGTGTTCTTCATGGCCGGCGCCAACCTGCTCTACCTGGGCGCCATCGGCTCGGCGGTCATGGCAGGCACGGCGGTGATGATCGCCGCGACGCCCTACCAGCTGCAGCGCGTGCAGAGCTTTCTGGATCCGTTCCGCGACCCCCTGCACACCGGCTACAACGCCATCCAGTCCCTGATGGCCCTCGCGCTGGGCGGGATCACGGGCCTGGGCCTGGGGGCCAGCCGGCAGAAGTTCCTCTATCTTCCGGCGCCGTCCACGGATTTCATCTTCGCCATCATCGGCGAGGAGTGGGGCCTGATTGGAACGTTGATCGTGGTCGCGCTCTTCCTGGTGATCGCGTTCCAGGGCTACCGCATCGCGATCAACGCCCCGGACACCTTCTCCGGCCTCCTGGCCTGCGGAATCACCACCTGGCTCGTGGTGCAGGCCTTCATCAACATGGCGGTGGTCACCGCGCTGGCGCCGGTGACCGGCATCCCGCTGCCCTTCATCAGCTACGGCGGGTCGGCGCTCACCATCAACCTCGTGGCCGTGGGAGTGCTCCTCTCCATCAGCCGCGAGACCACGCAGACAGGATCCTTGCTCCATGCGGTGTTTGGTGTCGGGCGGCGGGACCGGCGGGCACATCTACCCCGCGCTGGCCGTCGCGCAGGCGCTGCGCGACGCGCGGCCAGATCTTGAGCTGAGCTACCTCGGCGGCGCTCGCGGTCTCGAGGGCAGTCTGGTCGGCATGGGCGGCGCACTGCCA
>VBKA01000119.1 GCA_005879815.1 Chloroflexota bacterium | reverse complement strand
GCATCAGCGCCATCGCGGTCTGGGTGATCGGCCTGCGCGCCCTGGGGGTCGACCCGGAACGCTACGTGCCGTCCCGCTGGTCGGAGGGATACGGCCTCTCCCGCACGGGGTTGGAGGTGCTGGCGCAGCGCGGCGTGCGCCTCGTGATCACCTGCGACTGTGGCATTGCCAATGTCACCGAGGTCGAGATTGCTCGCGCCCTCGGCCTCGAAGTGATCGTCACGGATCACCACCTCCCGGGACCGATGCTGCCGCGTGCGACGGCGGTCGTCGACCCGCACCGCGCAGATTGCGCCTACCCCGATCGGGACCTGACGGGGGCCGGGCTGGCCTACAAGCTGGCGACCGCGCTCCTCAGCCGTCGCGGGTTGTCGGTGGCGGACCTCGCCGGCGTGGCCGCAATCGGCACCATCGCCGACCTCGCGCCGATGACCGGCGAGTCGCGCGCCATCGTCAGGGCCGGCCTCGAGGAGCTCGCCGCATCCAGTCGCGCGGGGCTGCGCGCGCTGCTCGCCAGGTCGACAAGCGATCCTGCCCATCCCACGGCTCGCGACCTCGGGTTCAGCATCGCGCCGCGCATCAACGCCGCCGGGCGGATCGCGGAGGCGGAGCTCGCGCTTCAGCTGCTGGTCTCGAACGATCCCGAGGAGGCCTCACGACTCGCCGACGAGCTCGATGCCGTCCACGTGCGGCGGCGAGAGCTGACCGGCACCGCGCTCGAGGAGGCGCGTGCGCTCGCGGATGGCCAGGCCGGCGATGGTCCCCTCATGCTTCGGCAGGATGCCTGGGCGCCGGGTCTCATCGGCCTGGTAGCCGGGCGGCTCGCGGACCAGCTTGCGCGGCCAGTCGGCGTGGTGTGCGCAGTCGGCGACGAGCTGCGCGGCTCGGTCCGCGCCCCGGCGGACTTCCACGTGGCAGCGGCGCTGGAGGCCTGCGCGGGGCTGCTGACCAAGCGCGGCGGGCACGCTGCGGCTGGAGGCTTCTCGCTGCTCGAAGCGAACTGGCCGGCCTTCGCGGCCGCTTTTGGGACGCTCCCACGCCCGTACCCGCCGTGGCGGGCGGCGCATGCCGAACGGGCCGGAGAGCTGGTCATCGACCTTGTCCTTCCATCATCCCGCCTGGATTGGAGCCTCGCTGCGCAGCTGGAACGTCTGCTGCCGTATGGGCCGGGCAACGCCGAGCCGGTCTTGGCGGTGACGGGCATGCGGGTGGCGCAGGCTCGGCGCGTCGGAGCCAGCGAGGCCCACATCGCCTTCCGCATGCGCAGGGGCCTGGATGGCGTTCGGAGCCCCGGCCGAGCGGCAGCTCCCGGCAACCGGGGATGCCATAGACCTCGTCGGAACGCTCGAGCGCGACAGCTTCCAGGGCATCGAGCGCCTTCGGCTAAGAGTCGTCGACTACGCCCACTCCGAGGCCAGCCCGCTGCTGGCGCGACGGCTCAGCCGGCCCACGCCCGTCGCCCCCGAGCTGGCAGCGGCGGGCTAGCCGATGCAGCCCATCTCGGTGGATGCGGCCCCGCTCGTCCGCCTGCGCGCGAGGCTCGCGCGATTGGGAGCACCGCTCTGCCTGGGCATCGACCCGCATCCCCGGGCACTCCCCGATGGCCTGCCTCCCGACGTCGAGGGCATCGAGCGATTCGCGCGCGGCATCGTCGAAGCAGCGAGCGAGCATGCCGCAGCGGTGAAGATCAACGTCGCCTTCTTCGAGGCATTCGGGTCGTCGGGGATTGCCGCCCTCGAGCGCCTCCGCGCCGACCTGCCTGCCGACCTGTTTGTGATCCTCGACGCCAAGCGCGGGGACATCGGTCCCACCGCAGAGCGCTACGCGGCGGCGCTCTTCGGTCACCTGGGGGCGGATGCAGTGACCGTCTCGCCATACCTGGGTGAGGACGCAATCGAGCCGTTCCTCGAGTACGAGGACCGGGTCGTCTACGTCCTGGCCCGCACGAGCAACGCGAGCGCGGGAACCATCCAGGACCTGGCGGTCGACGGGGTGATGCTCCACGAGCGGGTGGCCCGCTGGGTGGCGGAGCGCTGGCCGGGCGGTCGCGTGGGCCTGGTCGTCGGCGCCACCCGCGCGGACGACCTCCGCCGGCTCCGGGAGCGCGTGCCGGGTCCGGGCTTCCTGGTCCCTGGCGTCGGCGCCCAGGGCGGAGAGCTGGCCGCGGCAGTCGCGTGCTGCCATGGGACCGATGCGCCGGGCCTGGTGAACGTGTCGAGGGCCATCGCAAAAGCCTCGTCGGGCGATAACTGGCAAGAAGCGGCTGGGGCCGCGGCGGCCGCGCTGCAGGGGAGGATGAGGGAGCTCGGTGCTACACTCGGCAGGTAGACCGTCCAGCCGCCGGCAGGCAGGCGCCGGACGCAGTTGAGGTTCCCAACCAGATGCCGTTCAACATCGGCCCGGGCGAGCTGATCCTGGTCCTGGTGATCGTCCTGATCATCTTCGGCCTGGGGAAGCTTCCCGACATCGGCAGCGCCATCGGCCGCGGGTTGCGCGAGTTCCGGAAGGCCTCAACCGACCTCGAGGACTCCATTCGCGGTGAAACGAAGAGCCCACCCCCGGATGCCGGATCGACCGAGGCACCAGGCGGCTCATCGTCGGCCGACACCAAGTAGGACCACTCCCCGGCGGTATCTCCGCCGCCGCCAACCAGCCCGCCGCGTGAGGCGCCCGTGAGCCGGGACGACGCGACGATGTCTCTCCTCGAGCACCTCGAGGAGGTTCGCCGCCGCCTCATTGTCATCGTGATAGCCGTTGTCCTGGGCGCCGTGATCGGGTTCATCGTCTCGGGGCCGATCCTCGACTTTCTGCGAGCTCCGTTACCGGCAGGCTACGAGAAGCTCTACTTCACGAAAGTTGGAGGCGCGTTCGGCGTCCGGATCCAGATCGCGTTCTTCGCCGGCATCGCGATCGCCATGCCGGTCATCCTGTTCCAGCTGTACCGCTTCGTCACGCCCGGCCTCACCCGGCGGGAGCGCCGCATCGTCTGGCCGCTGCTGATCGCGGCCCTCGGGCTCTTCGTCATCGGCATGGCGGTCGGCTACCTGATCCTCCCGTTCGCGCTGGCGTTCCTGCTCAGCTTTGGGGAGCCCGGCAGCGTGGAGCCGCTGCTCACGATCAACGACTACATCGGGTTCATCACCACCCTGATGCTCGCCTTTGGCCTGGTCATGGAGTTCCCGATCGTGCTGATCGCGCTCTCCCGGGTCGGGATCCTGTCCTACGAGCGCATTGCCCGACAGCGCCGCATGGTGATCCTGGGGATCGTCATCTTCGCGGTGGTGGTCACCCCGGGAGGTGACCCGTTCTCGCCGAGCATCCTGAGCGCGGTCATGTACGTGCTGTTCGAGCTCTCCCTGCTCGTCATCCGCTTCCTGCGCCGATGAGCGCGGATCCGCTGCGCGTGCTGGTTCTCACTGATCCGGCAATGGAGCGACATACGGCCGCAGGCCATCCCGAGCGGCACGAGCGCCTGGCGGCCGTGGTGAAGGGCGCCGAGGCTGGCGCGGCGGCCGCCGGGGCCGAGCTGTCGGTCCGTGCGCCGGGACCCGCGGAGGACCAGGCGATCACCGCGGTGCACGACCAGGAGTACCTCGATGCCCTCGATCAGCTCGACGCGAGCGGAGGTGGCTGGATCGACCCCGACACGTACCTTGCTCCCGGGTCCATGCATGCCGCCCGGCTCGCTGCAGGCGCCGCGATCGAAGCCGCGCTCGCCGTCGCTCGGGGAGAGGCTGCGGTCGCGTTCTCGGTGTCGCGGCCGCCGGGGCACCACGCCTCGGCACGACGGGCCGCGGGATTCTGTCTCCTGAACAACGTCGCGATCGCGGCGCTCGCTCTCCGCCGAGCGGGGAACGCGCAACGGATCGCCATCGTGGACTGGGACGTGCACCACGGCGATGGGACGCAGGCCATCTTCGACCACGACCCGGATCTGCTGTACGCCTCCACGCACCAGCGCCCGCTCTACCCCGGGACAGGTTCTCCAGAGGAGCACGGCAGTGGATCGGCGGCTGGCACGATGCACAACCTGACGCTTTCGCCCGGAGCCGGCGACGACGCGTTCGTCGCGGCCTGGCAGGACCTCCTGGAACGCGTCCGCGCGTTTCTCCCCGAGGCCATCGTGGTTTCGGCGGGATATGACGGGCATCGCGACGATCCCCTCGCGAACCTCGCCATCACCGAGCATGGATACCGCACCGTCTCCGCCGCGATCGCTGCGGTGACGAGGGAGCTCGGCTTGCATGGCGCAGCCCTCGTGCTGGAAGGGGGATACGACCTCGGGGCACTTGAACGTTCCGCCGCCGCGACCGTCGCGGGCCTCCTGGCCGGTCCATCCGCTGCTGCGCCCGGCAGCTCGAGCCCGGGCTAGCCCAATCGGGGGATTCGGCCGTCCGGCGAGCGCGGCTATACTCGACCACGATCGTCGAGCTGGAGACGAGCGGGAGACGAGCGTGGCCAGAGGCGCAGGCACGACCACCAGGGGAGGCAGAACGACGCGGAGGTCCGCTGGAACGCGGTCGTCGCGGTCTGCTCCCGCGGCGCGTCCGGCACCGCCGCCATCGCACGCCGCCCAGCCTCCCGCCACGGCTGGGAGCGTCGTCATCCTGAGCGGCCTCTCCGGGGCGGGTAAGAGCCAGGCGTCGAAGCTTTTCGAGGACCTCGGCTATGCCTGCATCGACAACCTCCCGCCGGACCTGCTCGACGCCTTCCTGTCGCTGCGCGACGCGAATCCTGATCGCTACCGCAACGCCGCCCTCGTCCTCGACATCCGCGTCGGTGATCCAGCGCCGGCCATCGCACGGGCCAGGACCATGCTGGCCGGCCGCGGCCTCGAGCCGCTCGTGATCTTCCTGGAGGCGAGTGATGCGGTGCTGGTGAGCCGCTTCGCCGAGACGCGCCGCCGCCACCCGCTCGGTGCGCGGACCGGCGTCCAGGCCTCGATCGCCGAGGAGCGTTTCCGCCTCGCGGGGGCGCGCTCGCTTGCGGACCACATCGTCGACACGAGCGGCCTTTCGATTGGGCAGCTGAAGGAGCGCATCCGGAGCCTCGTTCCGCGCGAGGCGGCCGCGGAGGTCATGTCCGTCGAGGTGATCACCTTTGGCTTCAAGTTCGGCATCCCACTCGAGGCGGACCTCGTCTTCGACGTCCGATTCTTGACCAATCCGTACTGGGTACCCGACCTCAAGCGCCTGTCCGGCCTGGAAGCGCCCGTCCGGGACTACGTGCTCGGGCAGCCCGGCGCACGACGATTCCTCGAGCTCGTCATGGAGCTCCTGGAGCTGACCCTGCCGGCATACCGCGCGGAGGGCAAGTCGCGCCTGGTCGTCGCGCTCGGCTGCACAGGCGGCTACCACCGATCCATCGTGCTCGCTGAGGAGCTGGCCAGGCGTCTCGAGGAACGAACCGAGGCATCGGTGAGCGTCTTCCACCGGGAGCTGGAACGATGAGGGGCATCCGTCTGCCGAGATGGCTCTACCCCGGCATGCACATCAAGCGCTGGCTCCTGCTCGCGTTCGTGGGCATCACCATCCTGGGCCTGGGAGCCGCGATCTTCCTCGTCGACCTGTACCGGCGGTTTGGGGCCGACAACATCCCGATCGTCTTCTGGCTGACCGGGGCCGGTCTCGAGCGCCCGATCCGAGCGGTGATCGTCGGGATCATGGGCCTCCTCCTCACCGGGATCGGCGTGTGGGGCCTGATGCGGAGCGTTGTCTCGCCGTTCGTGGCGCGTGGCGACAGCGTCCTCGAGGTGCTCTACACCAAGCGCTACCTGGCTCGTGGCCCGCGGATCGTGGCGATCGGCGGGGGAACGGGACTCTCCACCCTCCTTCGTGGGCTGAAGGGCTACAGCGCGAACATCACGGCGGTCGTGGCGGTCGCGGATGACGGGGGATCGTCCGGGCGCCTGCGGCAGCAGCTGGGCATCGTGCCACCTGGCGACATCCGCAACTGCATCGCCGCCCTCGCCGACGCCGAGCCGCTCATGACGCAGCTCATGCAGTACCGATTCCCTCCCGGCTCCGGGCTCGACGAGCACGCCTTCGGGAACCTGTTCATCGCGGCGATGACCGCGGTGACCGGGGACTTCGAGGAGGCGGTGCGTGAGTCGAACCGGGTGCTGGCGGTGCGCGGCCAGGTCCTGCCGGCCACCAGCGTGCCGCTCAACCTGTCCGCCCGCCTCGTGTCGGGGCGGCGGCTCGATGGACAGGTCGGGATCGGGCATGCGGAGGAGCCGATCGAGCGTGTGTTCATCGAGCCCCCAGACGTGCGCGCCAACCCCGAGGCGCTGGAGCGGATCCTCGAGGCCGACATGGTCGTCATCGGTCCGGGCAGCCTCTACTCGAGCGTGCTGCCGAACCTCTTGATCAGCGACATCCGCGACGCGCTGGATGCAGCGCCAGGGATGCGCGTGTACGTGTGCAACGTCGCCACCCAGCCGGGTGAGACGGGGAGCTTCTCCGCGGCGGAGCACCTGGAGGCGCTCTTCGAGCACATCGGCGAGGGGCTCATCGACTACGTGCTGGTCAACCGGAATCGGCACGCGCGCCAGCCGGAGGGATGGCTCGGCGAGCCCGTCCAGATCGACGAGCGCCGCCTCGAGGGGCTGCCGGTGGTGGTCATCGAAGAGGACCTGGTCGACGTCGCCAACGCCCACCGGCACGACCCGGCGAAGCTCGCCGCCGCGTTGGTGCGGCTGCAGCAGGAGGACCGCCTCGAGCGGCCGCGCCAGCGCCGGCTGCGCCGCCCGGCCGCGTCGGCATCCTGAGCCCGGGAATGCTCGTCGCCAGCGAAGTGAAGGGCGAGCTCGCCCGAATCGTGCCTGCGCGCCTGTGTTGCCGGCGCGCCGAGCTGGCCGGCCTCCTCTCGACCGACCGCACGATCGGCGCCGTCAGCACCTTCGACTACGGGACGGCGCGCATCGCGGTGCAGCTCGCGGCATCCCTGGGCCTACCGATCTCCGGTCCACACCCGGCCTCGCGCTCGGGACGCCCGCTGAGGGACCGATCACCGCGTCGTCATCACCTGGTGGTCGGCCTGGACCAAGCGGGGATCGGGGAGTGGGCCTGGGGTTCGGCTCCGGCCTGTGACCGGCGCGCATATCTTCGGGGAGTCGTGCTTGGACGCGGCTCGATCTCGCTCGCGACCGGTGGTCCGCACGTGGAATTCGTCCTCCGCAGCCGTCGCGGTGCAGATGCGCTTCGCCACCGCCTTCGCGAGAGCGGGGCGCGAGCCGGCCTGCTGCAACGGCGGGGTCGGTGGGTCGTCTATCTGAAGGGGCGCGAGGAGGTGGCAACCTTGCTGCGCCTGACCGGGGCG
>VBKA01000118.1 GCA_005879815.1 Chloroflexota bacterium | reverse complement strand
CACGACGTTGCCGACCAGGATGGCCAGCACGCCGGTCACGAAACCGACCTTCAGGAAGTCGGCCGCGGCGAGCGTCCCCACGAAGAAGGCCGCGGGTACGAGCTGTGGCGTGAACCAGACGGTAAAGATGCGGCCCAACGAGCCGTAACGCGCATCGGCCGGAATGGGTTCGATGCCGCGACCCTCGATCGACAGGTCACCGGCATGGGTGGGCATTCCCTCGGGACTGAGCGCCTCGACCGCCATTGGATCTGACCTCCTCACTCCAGCTGGGGTCCCGACGCTACGCCGGCTCGGGTCACCCGCTGCGCCGCCGCGCATCATCGCGCTTGCGCGGCCGGCCGACTAGTGGGAAACCTCCTCGAATGCGAGTCGCACGACCAGCGACAACGTCTTGCGTGGTGCGAGCATCGTGAGCCCGCCGGACTCGCCGGCGAGCAGCCGACGCAGGCCCTGCGGGGCGTTGGTCTGGGGCTCGACCGCGACCGCGTCCATCGAGCTCGGGCTCGCCGCGGCGACGAAGGCGCTGGAAGCCTCGATGTGCAAGGTTGCCCGGACGCCTACGGGCCAGGCGAGCTCTACGGCCGGATCGGAGAGGTTGGTCCACGTCGCGTCCAGCTCGTTAGGCATGTCTCCGAGCGCCCGCAGGTCGAACGGTCCGTTGACCGGCCGCGGGCGTGCCTCGCTGTTCAGGTTGTTCCGGAACACGTTGCGGGCGTGGATCGCGAGGTGCAGCGGCCTTCGGAACCAAGGATGGAGGCCCAGGCCGGCGGGCATCGGCTCGTCGTCGATATTCGTCAGCGCGAGCTGGATTCGCAGCTCGGCCCCGGACACGGCCAGTTGCTGGTCAACCTGGTAGCGCCATGGCCACGCGTCGCCACCGGCGCGGATGGTGAGGCGCCCTTCCTCGTCCACCCGCCAGGGGCGCGCGTAGACCTGCCCGTGGATGGCCGAGCCGTCCGGGAAGTTCGACGCCAGATCGACCAGCCGGGACCCGACCCGGATTGGCGCAGCGTCCAGCCGGTTGCACCAGGGAGCCATCACGTAGGCGCCCCAGAAGAACGGGTCCGTCTGGTGGATGGCGGGTTCGTCCGGGGTCCGCAACAGATCGTGGCCAAAGGCACGCAGCCGATGCAGCCCGGCGCCGGCCTCGGGAAGGACGATGGCCTCCAAGACCGCGCTCGCGTAGGTCCGTGCCTCCACTCGTCAGATCCGAGCGGCTGAGGATGACGCCTAGCTGGCGGCCGCGGCCTGCCCGGCGTAGTAGCGCTGCGCGAGCGCCCAGGCCGCCTTGCCGCACTCCGAGCCCACGCGACGCCCGGTGAAGTCATCGGCCGCGATGTGGATGCCGCCATAGATCCGCGACAGGCCGGCCTGGTCCGCCGCGTCGTAGTACGTGGCCCACTCGAGGGTGACGTCCGTCGTCGGGCCTGCCTCGACCTTGAGGGTGCCGGCGCGCGTCGTCCACTCGCTCAGCCCTCCGGGGAAGAATTGGCTTCCGGTGAAGGCGGTCATGACCTCGGCTGCCGCTCGGCTGAAGGTGCTGTGACCGGAGACGTATCCGGGGAAGGAAGGCGTGGCGAATGTCGGCGCCTGGTAGGGGATCCACTGGATGGCGCGGATCCACTTCACCGCGGGTGCGTCGCTCTGCGTGTCCTTGGGTCCGCTCCAGGCGCGGATGGCGACCTCGCCCTCATGGCCGCGCAGCGCCGCATGCGGACCACCGGTCCGGGTCGTCTCCGCCGTGATGAGCTCGATCAACCCCGGCACGAGCGGCAATCCCTCCGCGTTGTACGAGGGGAGGCGCGGGTCGGTCGACTGGCCGAGGCCACCCAGGTACCGGATCATCGAGATCGGCCTGATGCTGTCGTACTCGCCCTTCAGGCCCCACGCCACGATGGCCGCGTCGTGGACGGCGCCGTTCAGTGCCAGGTACAGCTTCACGTCCCACTCCAGGCGATCGACGGGGACGCCCTTCCCGCCGATCCTCAAATTCGGCCCGAGCTGGTCGGAGACGGCATTGGCGATCACATTCCAATGTCCTGGGGGCGTCTCGGACTTCGGTCCATCGGCCCAGAATTCAGCCAGGGCGCGCGTGAAGTCGCCCTGGTTCACGATCTCCGGCAGGTACGGCTGGCCGGTCACCGCATTGAGGCTTCGACCATGGCCGTCGTTCGTGCCCAGCGCGTTGTCGCCGCGCGATGCCGGCGAGATGTCGATCATCACGGCGCTGGCCGGGTCAAGCTGGGAGCTGGCACGGATGACGTCGACCGCCTGCTCCTTGTACTGCTGGTCGGTGACCGGATCGCCCAGGCGCGGCGGAGGGCCGGGGTCCATCGGTACACCCTCGGCGCCACCATCGGGGATCCCAAAGCCCTTGACGTGACCCCATTGCGGGCCGATCGCCTGCTGCGTTCCGTTGGTCACCGGGATTCCGTTCTGGCTGATCATGTGCTCGAGCTGAAGGGGCTGCCACCGGTTGGGGTCCGACAGCTTGGTGCCCGGCTTCTTGACCACCAGCGGCGGGTTGACCGGGTGGTAGCTGGGGTCCGCGTAGCCCCCGGCCTCGTTGGATCCGTCGTTCAGGCCGTACGCCAGGACCGCCCCTGCGATGCGGTTGCCAACCGCCGCGGGCGAGTCGCCGCTCGTTGACTGGTTGTCGGTGGGATAGCAGAGCGACTCCATGACCTCGTCGAACTGGAGTAGTGAATCCGATGACCCGACGGCCTTCTTGAAGCGGCTTTCCAGCACGCTGTAGGCGGCGTAGCTGATCGCCTCGTCCCGCTCGGAGGTCACGTCCTGCGCCGTGACCTTCTGGTTGGTGAGATAGCCGTTCGCCCGTGGGTCGTACGCGGCCCACGCGTCCCACATCGCGACCGAGAGGTGGAACAGGTTCCGAGCGTGGACCGGCGGGTTGGGAAGGGCGCGTCGGATGGCGTCGAGGAGCGCCTCGTCCCACATCCTGGCCACCGACCACCCCGGATGGGGCGGAGCCGGCTGGCACGCAAGCGCCGATTGCCAGGGTCGGACGACCGCGATGGCGCTTCCGACTGCGACGGCCAGGGCCAGGAGCCCGCCGATCGCGAGTCGGCGGCGCGAGCCAGGGTCCATCACGTCATCTTCCCTCGATCAACCGCGGCCGGGTGTCCAAGGCTGGATGGTCGCCGCGCCTCGCTCGATGGTGCCGAAGGCGTTGGCCCTCATCGGCATCCAATCGGTCTTCGTGCCATCCGGCCATTGAACGCGAACATCGACGTGGTCGAGCTGACCGAGGCCGAAATGAATCCAGCCGAGCTGCCCACCCGCGTGGCCGCCTCCGACGGTGACCTCCCGCTGCACTACCCGATCATCAATGCGGACCTCCACCCAGGCGCCGATCGCGTCGCTGTTCGACCCTGACTGGGTCAGACGAAGCGCGATCCAGTTGCCCATGGGCGCGGGTCGATCCGCGCTCCCGGCGCCAACGTTTCTCCAGACCCTTGTCTGGGTCCCGTAGTTGACCTCCACGAGGTCCAGCAGACCATCCATGTTGAAGTCGGCGAGCGCGGCGCCACGGCCGCGATCGAAGCTCAGGATCCCGGCGACGTCGGCGACCTCGCGGAACCTGCCGTCCGGCTGACCCAGGAACAGGTTGCTCGGGTCGCGTTGCGCGTAGTCCGGCTGCTGCTCGACGTTCCCCTTCGAGACGAACAGGTCCAGGTACCCGTCATTGTTCACGTCCGCGAACTCGGGATGCCAGGCCGTCGAGGGTCGCGTATCCCCACCGCTGAACGGTTGCGACGCGGTGACCCCCGCCTTGAAGCCGATATCGTCATACCTCGGTCGGGATGGCCCCGCATCCAGGCGTTGGAGGCGGTTGGCGGCCTGGCTGGTGAGGTAGTACTCCGGGAACCCGTCGCCGTTGAGGTCGTAGCTGGCGATGCCCATCCCCTCGACCTGGACCAACGCCCACCCATCCGCCTCCGTGTACAGCCGCGGCGGCTCGCCAGGAGCCATGTGCCACAGCTGCTCCTGCCCTTCGTCCGGGAGGTAGTAGTGGCGGTCGTTGCTGACCCGCAGGTCGCGCCGCCCGGATCGGTCCCAGTCACTGAACAGCATCGAGAGCGCGCACCAGCTGGGCGTGAGCGGGTTCGCCGCGGCGTAGACGTTGCCGCTCGCCACCGGGCGGACCAGCTCGTTGTCGTAGCACAGGTGATGAGGATCCTGGAGCTCGGGACGCACGTAGTTGCCGAAGGCAAGCGTCGGCAGGCTCGCCGCTCCCTCCCAGGTGGCGCTGAACGCGTCGGTCGCCGCGTTCCCCCCATCGAGGCGCCAGCGCTCGTTGGCTCGTTCGAAGCGGCAGCCACCCAGGCCTCTCAGCAGGATGTTCTCGCCGTTCCGCAGCAGGGCGAGGTCCACGATGCCGTCGCTGTCGATGTCAAGCGGGTATGCCCCGTTAACGTCGGCCAGATCGGTGGCGGAACCCCCCAGCTTCGTGAACTGGAGAGAGCCCCCGACCTGGCTGTCGTTTCGGTAGAGTGCGGCGCGGTTCGCGCCACCCGCCAGGTACAGATCGGGCCTGCCGTCTCCGTTGCAGTCGAAGACGGCGACGCCGCCGCCGACCTCGAATTCGGAGCCGCCTCCGTAGGTGTGCGCAAGGCCCGAGCTCTGCGTCTCGTCGGCGAAATGCGCGCTCGCCATCGCGGGGGGTGAGGCCTTGGGGCCGATGACATTCATGGCAGCGATCGTCCCGACCAGCCCGGCGAGGAGTGCGACGCCGATCGCGGCGACGAGGAGCCCAGCCCGTGCGAGGGGGCGGCTCGTGGGACGCGGCTCACGGGAGTGCGTTCTCAGGCGGGCCGATCTCGTCAACTGGCCTCGCGGGCGGTGGCCATCGCCACGTTGTCTCGCGCAGCGCGGTCGAGAGCCACGAGCGTGCTGATATTGCCGCGGCTGGAGGCGAGATCGAGACGGGGTGCCCTCCCGTCGAGGATCACTGACATCAAGTCCTCGACCTCCTCGTGATACTGGTCCACCGAGGCGACCTCGATCGGTGTCGCCTCTCGCCCTCGCCACATGGTGACCGATGGCGGCGGACCGTCCGGGGCTGGCAGGAACGGCGCCTCCAGCACGATCGTCGCGTCGCCGCCAACGATCTCGATCCGCTCCCGGTCGGGCGCGGCGAAGCCGCAGTCGAATTGGGCAAGCAGACCGCCGGGGAAGAGGAGCTGGCCGATGAAGGTCCGATCAACGCCACGTTCGTCGAAGCGCGCGAGGGCGTTGAGGCGCTCGGGCTCCTCGCCGGCCAGCCGGCGGGAGAAGCTGACTGGGTAGCAGCCAACATCCCAGAGGGATCCTCCGCCCATCTCCGGGCTGATCCTTGGATCGATCGGATTCGTGAGGAAGAATGAGAATGTCCCGCTCACCAGCTCGAGGCGGCCAAGTGCTCCGCTTCGCGCGAGCTCCAGGGCGATGGTGGTCTGCGGATGGTGGAGGAACATCAAGGCCTCGACGGCAGTCCGGCCAGTGCGCT
>VBKA01000117.1 GCA_005879815.1 Chloroflexota bacterium | reverse complement strand
GGCCAGGCTCGCCGCCCTGTGCCCGTTCGAAGAGGAGCACCCCGCCCGGGTCCAGGACCGATTCAAACGAGACCGGCGGATCGATCTCCGGCACCACGCCGCGCTCTGACTGCTCGGCGGACTCGCGGGCGATGGCCTTCAGGCGATCCAGGCGGCCCGGGGAGAGCTGACGGACCACGCAGCGCTCGCTGACGAAGAGCCGGAAGGCGGCGACTCCCAGCTCGGTCCCCTGTTGCACGACTCGCTCCAGGCCGTTGCCCTTCAGAAGGGCCTGGCAGATGGTGAGCCGATGATGCGGCTCCCCGCTCGACTCCCCCCGAGCGACGACACGCAGGCGTCGAGCAGGACGATCTCCTCCCCTTCCCGCAGGCGAAGGACCCGCATCACCTGGTGCTCGATCGAGGCAGGCAGCGGGAAGGAATCGCCGACGAGCTCAGCGGACGCGACGAAGAACCGGTGGAGCGTCACGCGCGCCGTTCCAGCCGCAGCGAAACCCACTCCTCCTCGTCGAGGCGCTCGACCAGGTCGAATCCCGCAGCGTCGAGCGAGCCCAGGACCTCGTCTGCCCGCGGCTCGATGATTCCCGAGGCGATGAGCGTCCCGCCCGGCGCCGCGTGGGCGAGGAGCGCAGGGGCCAGCTCGATCAGCAGGGTCGCGACGAGGTTGGCGAGGATGAGCGGGAACGCCTCCTCCGCCACCGCCTGCTCCAAGCTGATCGTCCCGCGCCGCGCCTCGAACCGGTCGGCGAGCTCGTTCAGCGCGGCGTTTGCCGTCGCTGCGATGACCGCGATGGGGTCCGTGTCGAGCCCCACGACCCCGTCGGCTCCCAATCGGAGCGCCGCCAGCCCCAGGATCCCCGAGCCGGTCCCGACGTCGAGGCATCGGTCCGGCATCGGCTCGACACGCTGGAGGAGGGTCAGGCAGCCGCGCGTGGTCGGATGCAGCCCGGTCCCGAAGGCCATGCCCGGGTCGAGCCGGATCGCCACCTCCGCGGGAGCTATCGGCTCATCCAGCCAGGAGGGCACGATCACGATGCGTCCGATGCGCTGCGGCGCGTACCCGCGCTTCCAGGCCTCCGCCCAGTCCCCGTCGTCGACGCGCGCGACCCTGAGCTTCCCGATTGGCCCCAGGCCGAAGGCCTGCAGATGCCAGAGCGCCCGCTCGGTCGACTCGATCGCCGCGGAGGCATCCTGATCGTCTGGCACGTGCGCCGTGAGCAGGTACGGGGCGCTCGGATCCTCCCGGACGGCCAGCTCGTCGGCAGGATCGCGAATCAGGCGGGTTGGCCGAACCGCGGCACCGCGCCCGAGCCGGCCGAAGATCTCCGAGACCGCCTCGACCGCCTCGCTGTGGGCCTCGACCGTCAGCTCGAGCCAGCGCATGCAGGCGCCGTCGACTCAGTCAAAGAGGTCGCGAAGACGGTCGACCAGCGTGGGACCGCCCTTGGGCAAGGTGGCGGGACCGCTGACGGTGTCGAGCTCGCGAAGCAGCTCACGTTCCCGTTTCGAGAGCTTGTTAGGAACCACCACGGTGACGATCGCATGCAGGTCGCCCCGGCCCGCACCCCGCAGCCGCGGAACGCCCTTGCCGCGAAGCCGGATCTCGTGGCCGCTCTGCGTCCCCGCGGTCAGCTCGACCTCCTCGCTGCCCTCGACCGTCGGCACGGTGAGCTTGGTGCCCAGGGCCGCCTGCGCGAAGCTGACCGGCAGCTCGACGAACAGCTCGGTCCCTCGCCGCGCGAGCTGCGCGTGCTCGCGGATGGAGATGACCACGAACAGGTCGCCGGGCGGGCCGCCACGCGGCCCCGCCTCCCCCTGTCCCTCGACCGCGATCCGCTGTCCGGCGTCGATCCCTGCCGGTACCTGCACCCGCAGCGTGCGCTCCTCGCGGACCCGGCCGTCGCCGCGGCATTCGTGGCACGGGCTGGTGATGATTCGTCCCTCGCCTCCGCATCGCGGACAGACGACGATGTTCACCATCTGCCCCAGGATCGTCTGGGCGACGCGTCGCTTCTCGCCGGTCCCGTTGCACTCCGGGCAGGTTTCGGGCTCCGTCCCCGGCTCGCCGCCGCTGCCGGAGCAGACCGGACAGGTCACCAGCGTGGGGAAGTGGATCTCCTTGGTGACGCCGAAGACGGCCTCGCCAAACTCGATGCTCAGGTCGTAGCGCAGGTCCGCGCCGGCCTGGACGCGGCGCCGCCCGCGTGTTCCCGCGGGCGAACCGCCGAAGAACGCGTCGAAGATGTCGCCGAACGGCCCAAAGCCGCCGCCGAAGCCCTCGAAGCCGCCGGTGCTGGCGCCATCCACACCTGCGTGGCCGAACATGTCGTAGGCCTGGCGGCGCTGCCGGTCGGAAAGGACCCGATACGCCTCGTTGAGCTCCTTGAAGCGCTGCTCAGCCCCGTCGGTCTTGTCGACGTCGGGGTGATGCCGCTGGGCCGCGCGACGGAAGGCGCGGCGGATCTCATCGTCCGTGGCCGCGCGCTCGACGCCCAGGATCTCGTAGTAATCGCGCTTGATCGCCATCGCGCCGGGGATTATACCGATTGGCACTCCGCAATCCAGAGTGCCAACCTCCGCGGCGGATCCGCCCTGACATCTACCCCTGGCGGTGAACCGCCTGCTCTTCCCTGCTCGTGAAATGCGCGGGGGTTGAGATGGCTCGCCTGCGCTCGTACTGCATGGCGCCGCGATAGCCGAAGCCCATGTGGATGCCAATGCCAACCAGGAAGGCAATTCCGCCCAGGATCGGCCCACCCTGCGCCACGTCCATTCCCATCCACCAGTTCGCAATGATCGCGATGAGCACGCCAAAGAGTGCTGAGTCCACGAAGGCTACCGTCGCCGGAACGGTGATGAGGATGTGGAGTCCGATACCGCCACCGT
This sequence comes from Chloroflexota bacterium, assembly GCA_005879815.1. Taxonomy (GTDB): domain Bacteria; phylum Chloroflexota; class Limnocylindria; order QHBO01; family QHBO01; genus CF-82. Next base: position 3,016 of record VBKA01000117.1, on the reverse strand, counting down.
GCGCGGCGTAGGTACGCCGCATCCCCTCCGCATCATCCGTCGTGCCGGTCACGAAGAACGGCTCGAGCTCCGGCTCCAGCTCGACATATGCCTTGCGTAAACGGTTCATGCCGTTGACCCAGTAGGCGTCCTCGTTGTTCACCTCGGTCAGGCGAGCGAACGTCGTCCACCCCACGATGATCACCAGCGGGAGCAGCAGCAGCGCGAAGGTCTGGAAGGGACCGCGGAACGAGGTCGCCTGGGCCACTAGCGCGAGCGCAACGATGGCTCCCGACAGGAGCGTGAGGAACATCGTCGCGCGGCTGAAGGACTCGGTCCAGGAGAGCGAGCGAGTCGCCAACAGGCTCCAATGCTCGGTGGCCAGGATCTGCAGCTGGTGACCGCGGCGCGTGGCAGCATCGGTATCGTCGCCCTCAGGCGCGAGCCGCGGGAGGGGCGGAGGAGGGACGCGGGAGGTCATGCGCGGAGTCTGCTGATCAGCCGCGCCCTGTCAAGGGGAACGCCGGCTGGATCACTGCCAGAACCTGTCAGGGCTGTCCGATACGATCTGCCGATGCCCCCAGCCCTCACCATCTCGGCGGACCATGCCCGCCGCTTCCTCGTCCAGCGCCATCTCCTCGACCCGCCGCGCTCGCTGCCGGCCGAACCCGAATCGGTTCTAAGGGTCATCGATCGCTTAGGGCTGGTCCAGTTCGACCCCGTCGGGGTGCCGGGCGCGCGGAGTCATGACCTGACCCTGCACGCCCGGATCGCGCGCTATCAAACGGCCTGGTGCGACCGCTGGCTGTATGGGCCGCCCGGCGGCGATCCCCTCGATCGGCGTCTCATCGAGCTCTACAACAAGAGCCTGAACATCCTGCCCATCGACGAGCTGCCGCACTACAGGCACACCTGGGATCGGTACGACAGCTACTACCGCGACGGGATCCTGCAGGACCAGTCGGCGGTCGCGGACGCGATCGTCGAGAAGATCCGCCGTGATGGGCCGCTGTCGACGGCGGCGTTCCGCGAGCACAACCACGCCATCGACTGGTGGTGGGCGCCCACCTCTGCAGCCCGCGCGGTGATGGAGGCGCTCTTCGTCACGGGCCGCCTCGGAATCAGCCGCCGCGACGGCAACCGCCGCTACTTCGACCTCATCGAGCGAATCGCGCCAGCGCATCTGCTCGATCAGCGTGAGAGCGAGGAGGTTGGGTTTCGCCATCGGCTCCTCAGCCGCTTCCGGGCGGTCGGGCTGCTTGGCGGTCAGATGGCCGGCGAGATCGCTGTCGACACGGGCAAGGCCCCCGAACGAGCCCGCGGGCTAGCGCAGCTCGTCGACGATGGCGTGCTCCTCCCGGTCCAGGTCGAGGGACTCCGCCAGGTGCGCTACGCCCTGGCTGATGAGGAGCCGATCCTGAACGCCGCGGCTCAGCCGCGGGAGGCGCGGCGTGCCACGCCGCCGTCGGTCACGTTCATGGCTCCGCTCGATCCTCTCGTCTGGGATCGACGGTTGCTTCGCGAGCTGTTCGGCTTCGAGTACCTGTGGGAGATCTACGTCCCGGTGGCAAAGCGCCGCCACGGGTACTACGTGCTGCCGCTGCTGTTCGGTGACCGGTTGGTGGGCCGCATCGAACCCCGTTTCGAGCGAGCTGATCGCGCGCTGCGAATCCTGGGTATCTGGTTCGAGGATGGGTTCGAGCCGATGACGGCTCCCGGCTTTCTCGAAGCGCTGGGCGACGCCCTGGCCGCCTACACCGGCTTCATCGGCGCCAGGTCGGTCATGTGGCCGCGGACGCGTCCCGGCCGAGACATCGCCGGCGCGCTCAGGCGGCTGCCGGCGGCCTAGCGCGGGCCGACTCTGTGTCGGCGAAATCCACGATGAGCGGTGCGTGGTCGGACGGGATGCCCGGATATGTCGACGGTTTGCGCGCATCCCGGTCGCGCTCCACGGCGACGGCGCGCTTGGCCAGCGGCTCAGTGAGGTAGACGTGGTCGATGCGCATCCCGATGTTCTTGTGGAAGTTGCCCGCGCGGTAGTCCCACCACGTGTAGAACCCGGACTCGGGATGGAAGCGTCGCACCACATCGACGAGGCCCCATTCGCGCATCCGGGCCACGGCGTTGCGCTCCGGCGGGGAAACGTGCGTCGCCCCGTGTACGGCCGTCGGGTCCCAGACGTCGATGTCCTCGGGAGCGACGTTGAAGTCGCCGCACACCGCCATCGGCACCGTTGGATCGGCGGCCTGCCGCAGCCACGCGTTGAGGCGTGCCAGCCATTCGAGCTTGGCGACGTAGAACTCGCTGCCGACGACCCGTCCGTTCGGCACGTAGATGCTCACCACGCGGATGCCGGCACACGTGGCCGATACGAAGCGGCCGCCGTCATCGGCCCAACCGTCTTCGCTCGGGAGGCCAACGCTCATCTCGTCGATACCGACCCGGGAGGCGATGCCGACGCCGTTCCATGTCCCAAGGCCATGGTGAGCGACCTCGTAGCCGAGCTCACGGAAGGCGAGCAGCGGGACGAGCTCGTCGGCCAGCTTGGTCTCCTGCATGCAGAAGATGTCGGGCTGCTTGTCCGCCGCCCAGGCCAGCACGCGGTCGAGGCGAGCCTTCAGCGAGTTGACGTTCCAGGTCGCTAGCCGCATCGTCCGGAGGAGCGTACCGCGGTCGTCACTTGAAGGAGTGCTGGACATGTTGAGCGGGTTCCGCGACTTCATCCTGAGAGGCAACGTCGTCGAGCTCGCTGTGGCCGTGGTGATCGGCGCTGCATTCGGTGCGGTCGTGACGAGCTTCACCAAGGACATCTTGACGCCGCTTCTGGGCTTCTTCGGATCGCCCGACTTCAGCAAGCTGACGTGGACGACGCCCGGCGGCGCGGTGGTGGCCTACGGCACCTTCCTGAATGCGCTGATTGCCTTCATGCTGGTCGCGGCGGGCATCTACTTCTTGGTGATTACGCCGCTGAACGCCCTCGAGGCTCGGCGCCAGCGTGGAGCCGTCGAGACGCCGACCACGAAGACCTGCACCGAGT
>VBKA01000116.1 GCA_005879815.1 Chloroflexota bacterium | reverse complement strand
GCTGGTGATCAGCGTCAGCCAGTCGGGTGAGACCGCCGACACCCTCGCTCCCACCCGGCTTGCGGCGGAGCAGGGCGCCACGATCGTGGTCGTCACCAACGTCGTGGGCAGCGCCCTGACCCGCGACGCGGACGCGGTCTGCTACCTCCAGGCGGGCCCCGAGATCGCGGTGGCCAGCACCAAGGCCTTCGTGACCCAGGTGCTGGTGCTGGAGCTGATCGCGCTGCAGCTCGCCAGCCTGCACGACAAGCTGAGCCCACACCAGGTGCGGGCCATCGGCCTCGCCATGCGGGACCTCCCGGCCCAGACGGCCGAGACGCTCAAGCTGGCGCCTCAGATCAAGAAAATGGCGCGCCGTTACGCGAGCGTGCGCGACGTCATGTACATCGGCCGCTCGCTGGGCTACCCGATCGCCATGGAGGGCGCGCTCAAGCTCAAGGAGCTGAGCTACGTCCACGCCGAGGGATACGCCGCGGGCGAGCTCAAGCATGGACCGATCGCGCTGCTCGACGCCGACACTCCCCTGGTCGCCATCGCCACCGCCGGCTCGACCTACGAGAAGGTGGTGAGCAACGTCGCCGAGGTGCGCGCCCGTGAGGCGCCGGTGATCGCCGTCGCCACCGAGGGCGACGAGGAGATCGGCCGCTACGCGCAGGACGTGCTGTACGTGCCCGAGACCATCGAGGCGCTGGCGCCGATCGTCACCACCCTGCCCCTGCAGCTGTTCGCCTACGAGGTGGCAGTCGCGCGTGGCACCGACGTGGATCAGCCCCGCAACCTCGCGAAGTCGGTGACTGTCGAGTAGTGAGCCCCAAGGGGTGACCCGCCACGAGGTCGGCATCGACCTCATCGACGTCGACCGGATCGTGGCGGTGCTGGGCCGCTACCCGGATCGCTTTCGCCAGCGCATCCTGACGCCCTCCGAGGACCGCTATTGCCGCGGGCGGCCGGAGCGGATCGCGGGCCGTTGGGCGGCCAAGGAGGCGGTGAGCAAGGTGCTGGGCCTGGGCGTGCGCGGCGTGGGCTGGCGCGAGATCGAGGTCCTTCCCAACCGGGCCGGGCAGCCGCAGGTCCGCCTGCACGGGCGCGCATCGGCGCGAGCCCAGGCGCTGGGCCTCGGCGAGGTGACCGTCTCCATCTCCCACGAGCGGCGCATGGCGGTTGCCGTGGCGATGGCTGAACGGGGCGAGGGAGCGCGGGATGCGGCGCCTGCCGCAGGAGCGCCGCCATGGCGGTAAACCACATCGATCACGCGTGGGTGCAGCGCCACCTGCCCCAACGCGGCGCCCGCGCGCACAAGGGCACGTTCGGGCGCGTGCTGGTGGTCGCCGGCTCGCTCGAGTACTCGGGCGCGGCCCTGCTCGCGGGCCTGGGCGCGGCGCGCATGGGAGCCGGTCTCGTCTGCGTGGCGACCCCTGAGTCGGTGGGCATGCGGCTGATGGGCGAGATCCCCGAGCTGACGATGGTGCTGCTCCAGGAGGAGGCAGCCGGCCTGATTGGACCGATTGGCTGGCGTCGGCTCTCGGGCGAGGCGGTGAATTTCGACGCGACCGTCGTAGGCCCGGGCCTGGGTCGCCAACCGTCGACGTTGCGTCGGACGCGGCACCTTATCGACGAGCTGCGCAAGCCCGCGGTGGTCGACGCCGACGGGCTGAACGCGCTGGCCGATGTCGTGGGCTGGTGGCGGACCATTTCCACCCAGCTTGTCCTGACCCCGCACCCCGGGGAGTTCGCGCGCCTGACTCGCGTCTCGGAGGTCGGCAAGCTGGCTGATGACGACGCGTACCGCGCGGACAAGGCCCGCGAGGCCGCCATCCTGTGGGGCCAGGTGGTCGTGCTCAAGGGCGCGCACAGCGTGATCGCCGGTCCTGATGGCGAGGTGGCGGTCTCCGAGGTCGCCTCGCCTGCGCTCGCCACCGCGGGAAGCGGCGACGTCCTGTCCGGCGCGATCGGGGCGCTGCTGGCCGCTGGTTGTGAGCCGCGGGAGGCCGCGAAGCTGGGAGTCGCGGTCCACGGCTCTGCTGGACTCCTCGCCGAGCGGCGCATCGGGCGGTCGGGGACGATGGCCCGCGATCTCGCCAACCTGCTGCCCGAGGCGGCGGAGTCGTTTCGATCGGATCACGAGCGGTGAGCACCGAGGGCCCGACGCGCAGCCCGCATCGGGCGTGGATCGAGGTCGACCACGCCGCGATCGCGCACAACCTGGCGGTGATCCGCGATCTGGCGGGCGCCGGCAAGCAGGTGATCGGCGTCGTCAAGGCCAACGCCTATGGTCACGGCGATATCGAGGTCTCACGGACGCTGCTCGCCGCCGGCGCGGAGCGGCTGGGCGTCGCGACGCTGGGCGAGGGGCTGAAGCTGCGCGCCGCAGGCGTCACCGCCCCGATCCTGGTGCTCTGGGGCCTGGGCGAGCCCGAGGCCGAGCCGGCCCTCGCATCGGGCCTCGAGCCGGTCGTCTACTCCGCCGACACCGTCGCCATGCTCGAGCGGGCTGCCGCCAGCCTAGGCCGGCGCGCATCGGTCCAGCTCAAGGTCGACAGCGGCATGGGACGCCAGGGTGCCGAGCCGGAGCTTGCGATCAACCTGGCAGTTGCGATCGCGCGCAGCCGTTACCTGCAGCTGGCGGGCACCTTCAGCCACCTGGCGGTGCCGGGCGAGGACGACTCCCATACCGATGTGCAGCTCCTGCGCCTGGCTCAGGTCCTTGATGCCATGCGCTCCGCCGGCGTGGATCCGGGCCTTGTGCACGTCTCCGCTTCCGGGGGAATCGTGGCCGGCGTCGGGGGCTTCGCCGATGCCGTGCGTCCCGGATTGATGCTCTACGGGCTCAAGCCGCAGTGGGCGCTCGACTACGAGATCGACCTGCGTCCGGCGCTGTCGCTGCGCGCGCTGCCGCTGCGGATCTTCGACCTGCCCGCGGGTGAAGGGATCGGCTACGGGCTGCGCTTCCGGACTCGGGGAGCCACGCGCATCGCGACGCTGGGAATCGGCTACGGTGACGGCTGGCCGCGCATCCACGCCAACAACGGCCACGCGCTCGTGCGCGGGCAGCAGGTCCCGATCGTCGGCGCCATCAGCATGGACGGATTGACCATCGATATCGGCGAGGTTGATGGAGTAACCTACGGCGACGAATTCGCCCTGATTGGCAGCCAGGGAGAGGCGCGCATCAGCGCCGACGAGGTTGCCGACGAACGGCGGACCATCAACTACGAAGTGACGACCGCCCTTCGGGAGCGGCTCCCGCGGATCCATTTGCGGGACGGCTGAGCGAGTGGAGGCGCGACGCAGCGAGGCGCCATGACACTGCCCATCGACATCGAGATCTGGCAGGGGGAGATCGCCGAGCTTGAGGTTGACGCCGTCATCATTCCGGCCAACGAGAGCCTGTTCATGACGGCGCCCGTCGCTGCGGCGGTCAAGCGCCGCGCGGGGGACGAGGTCGAGACCCAGGCGGTTGCCCAGGGACCGGTGCAGGCCGGCAGCGCGGTGGTGACCGGCGGGGGACGGCTGGCTGCGCCGTACGTCATCCATGCGGTCGGCGTGGGCCACGACCTGCAGCGCGATGCGGCGCGGCTGCGCCGGGCCGTGGATGCCGCGCTGGATGCGGTCGACCACCTCTCGCTGCGCCGCATCGCGGTGGGCCCGATCGGCGTCGAGCGCGGGGTGTTCACTCCCTCTGAGGCGGCCGAGATCCTGCTCGAGCGAATCATCGGTCGCGCGGAAGGCGGCAGCGCCACGCCGGAGTCGGTGGTCGTGGCCGTCACCCACAGCGAGGAGCTGGCCGAGTACCTGGCCGCCCTCGAAGCCCTCGTCACGCGTGCGGCCGCGCTGCCGCTCGACGAGAGCGCATGAGGGCTGCCCCCGAATCGTTCGCCGAGGCTCTGCGACGACGCGGCCTGGCGGCGCCCGCGCGACTCCTGCTCGACGCCCATCGCCCACTGCGTCCGCTCCTGGCGGAGACGGGCGTCTTCCTCTCACCGGTCCTCCGCCCGCTGCTCGGCCATCGCTACCGGGCCGTCCAGGACCTCCTCGAGCACGACACGACGTACGACCAGCTGATCGAATCGCTGGACGATGCCGAACATCGGTGACCTTCCCGGCCACCTGATCGGTCTGATAGGGGACCTCATCAGCTCGTCGTCCGCGCGGCTTGGCCCCGCGGCGATTGGGATGATGCTGCTCGTCCTCTTCGTCCTGCTGGCGCTGCTGGCGCGACCGGTGACGCGTTGGACGACGCGCGACCTTGGCCGACTGGCCGCGCTCCCGCGCTCGCTGGCGATCGCCGCCGAGGCGGGAGCCGGCGCCGCCGTCTCGCTGGGGACGGCCGGCGTGGGCCGATCGGTCAATGCCCTGAGCCGCCTCCAGACGCTCGCCGCGCTGCCGCTCCTGGACCACGTTGCCCATCTCGCCGCTCGATCGGGCGTGCCTCTCGAGGTGACCACCAACGACCCGGTCACCGCGTACCTCGCGGACTCGCTGGTCGCGGCGGCCCACGTCCGAACCGAGACGACCGAGCGGGCGGCCCGCTCGCACGTGACCTACGTGGGCGAGGGTCGAGCCACCGAGGCGGCGCGGGCCCTCGCCGGCGGCGGGCGTGCCGGCCGCGTCACGAGCGGTCGGTCTGCTACCCACGCGACGTCGCACGTGCTCGGTTCGGTCGGCGAGGAGGGGCTCCTCCTGATGCTCGGATCAGCGGCGGGGCAGGCATCCACCACCTTCGGCACCGCCGACGTGTCGCAGGCGCCATCGGTCTTGCTGCTTGGAGACGGGACGCTGGTAGGCCCCGAGCTCTTCGAGGCCGCCTCTGACCTGCGACCCGGAGAAGCCCGGGCGGCGGTGCTGGCGGCCAACCGGCTGATCTGGCTGGCTGTGCTGGTGCTCGTCCTCGGGTCGATCCTGCAGCTCCTGGGCTGGGCGAACATCGCGGGCTTCCTGGTCGGGCGCGCCTGAGGCATGCGACGGTCGATCGCCGCGGCCCTCACGGCCCTCGCGGGACTCGTGGTGCTGGTCGACCTGGCGATTGCCAACCCGGCGCTGGGTGGGTTGGCGGCGTGGCTCAACCGGCTGCTGGTGCTGCTGGCCGCGGGCGCTGGGGTGGCGGGCGCGCTGATGCTGGTGGTGCGCCACGTCGGCCGCCTCGCGCGGCGTGAGGACCAGCTGGGGTCGGTCGCGGTGCTGATGGGCCTGGGCCTGGTGCTCCTCCCGGGTCTGGCGCCGGGCTCGACCGGTGCCGATGGGCCTGCGGTGCGCTGGGTGGTGGCAGCGCTGCTCGCGCCCCTGGTGGCGGCGGTGCTGGCCCTGCTTTTCCCGCTGCTGCTGGTGGCGGCTTCGCGGGGCCTGCGCATTCGCGCCCGGGAGACGGCCGTCATGCTGGCGGCGGCGGCCGCCGTGCTGATCATGCTCCTGCCGATTGGCGGCCAGGCCGGTGCCTGGCTGGCGAGCGCCGCGGCCTGGGTTCGGGACGTGCCCATCGCGGCGGTGTTTCGTGGACTCCTGATCGGTGTCGCGGCGACCGGGGCCCTGACCGCCGCGCGGATCCTGCTCGGTTCGGACGCCTCGCATGACTGAGTCTCCGGACGAGGGCGGACGGCGTGAGCCGCCCGAGCCATCCGAGGGTCCTGAGTCGCCTGTGCGTGATGAGACGCCCGGCTCCGCCGACGCGCAGCCGTGGCGGCGACGCACGAGGTTGGCGCCCGGCGTCCGAGCCGGCATCCCGATCCTCGCGCTCCTGATCCTGCTGGGCATCGCCTCGTTGGTTCCGGGGATCGGTTTCGCAGCGGATGTCTCGGTGGAAGCTGCTGGCCGCGACCTGGAGGCCGCCATAGGACGGCTGCAGACTGGCGCGCCCGTGCTCGTGGACATCGACGGGGACCTGGGGACGTACCCCGAGATCCGCTACGCGACTCGCGCGGCGCTCGCCGACCTGATGCTGCGGGGCGCGAACGTCGCCGTCGTGAGCTTCAGCGGCGAGGGGCGAGCCATCGCGGTGGCCGAGATCGCCCGCCTGCGCCACCTTGGCGTGGGACCCGATCGTGTCGCGGACCTGGGCTTTCGGAGCGGTGGTGAGCCGGCGCTCGTCCAGCTGGCGTCGGAGGGCATCGGTCCGAACACCAGCGGATCGTTCGCCGACGCCGTGCGCAAGGACGGCCTTGCGTCGTTTCGCCTGGCGCTTGTGATCGGCGGCGCGGAGATCGGCCCCCGTAGCTGGGTCGAGCAGGTCCAGCCCCGGGTGCCGGCATTGCCAATCGCGGCCATCACACCGAGCTTCTTGCTCCCCGAAGTCCTGCCGTACCGCAGCTCGGGGCAGCTCGTCGCGCTGGTCGGCACGCTGCCGGCCGGGCTCGCCTACGGGCAGCAGGTCGCCGCGCGAGGCGCGGAATTCGGGCCGGGCCGCTTCGCGGAACGCCTTCCGAGCGGCGCGGCGATCGTCTTCGGCATGCTCGTGGCGATCGCCGTGCTGCTCGCCTCGAGCGGCGGCAGCCTGGCCGGATGGGCCCGCGCCGCCTGGAGGCGAGGGCGCTCGTGAGCGGTTTCTTCGAGACCGGGGGCGCCGGGACCGTAGCGACCTGGCTGGCGGTGCTCGTCACGCTGGGCGTGTGGTCGTACCTGGTGGGGGAGCGGCGTCTGCTGCGCCTCTCCCAGATGCTGCTCGCGGGCCTGGCGACCGGGTACCTGTCGCTGATCGCGATCCGCGAGGTGCTCATCCCGCAGCTCATCCAGCCGCTGGCGGCCTCATCTGCCCATCCCGAGCTGGTTCTCGATCTGCTGCTGGTGGCCGTGCTGGTCGCCGGTCGCTGGCTGCCTCGCCGGGTGGTGGCGGTGCCGGCGGCGATCCTGGTGGGCGGGACGGTCGGCTACGCGCTGGGCGGCGCGGTGACTGGCACCCTGCTGCCCCAGCTGGCCGCAGGCATGGTGCCGCGGGCGGCTGGACCCGGTGATGCCCTGGCGGGTGCCATCGGCGTGGCCATTACGGTCCCGGTCCTGTTCTCGTTCCTGCACGGCGTGCCACGTGGGCGTCTGCTGGCCGGAGTGACCACCACCGGACGATGGCTCATGCTGGGCGGGCTGGGCGCCTGGTTCGGCTTTCTGCTGCTGAGCCGGCTGGCGCTGCTGGTCGACCGCATCGGCTTCCTGCTGGGGGACTGGCTGGGCGTGCTGCGATGAGCGACCATGAGCCGATGCTGACTACGGCCACCGAAGCGGGGCGCGCGGCGCCGCACCCTACGGCCGAGATCTCGCTGCTCATCGACGTCGGCTCGGCGTGGACCAAGGCCAGCGTCGTCGGGCGCACGCGGGGCCGATGGCGGATCGTGGCGCACGCCGCACAGCCCACCAACTGGGGCGAGAAGGCGCTGATCGAGGTGCTCACCGAGCGCATGCGCGAGGCCGTCGATCACCGCCTGCGCGACGAGGTGCCGGCCATCCTCGAGTCCGCAGCGCGCATCACGTGCCACACGCCGGTGCGGCCGGGGCGACTGGGGGTCGCGGCGGTCACCGCCGAGGTCTCCGGGTCGGCGGCGCGCCGCGCCGCGGAGTCGGCGGGATGGGTGGTGGTCGAGGAGGCCGCTGCCGATGACGGCCGTTCCCTCCCCGAGCGGCTTTCCACGCTGACCGCGGCGGACGTCGATGCGTGGCTGGTGGTCGGCGGCTTCGACGACGCACGCCCGGAGCAGGCAATCGAGGCGGCGGCTCTCGTCGCCGCCGCGCGGCGCGGGGGAAGGACGCCGGTCATCTGGGCCGGTTCGGCGGCGCTCTCCGAGGAGGTGTCCGCGTGCTTCGAGCCCGGCGTGGTGACGACCATTGCCAACCCGCGGCCCGATGCCGCAACCGAGGACGTCGAACCCCTGCGCCACTACCTCGAGGAGCTGCTCGATCGTCTCGTCGAGTCGGGCGGCACGCGCAACCTGGCGCCCATCGGCTTCCGTCGAACGATCGGAGAGATCGCGCGCGAGGATCGACTGCGGGTGGTGGGGGTGGACCTCGGAGCACGCTACGCAACGTGGGCGTACGCCGATGGGACCGTCGATCCGGTAAGCATCGACTCCCGGGTCTACGCGGCGGGAGGGATGAGCTCCGCGGCACTGACCACCACGCCGGCCATCGGCAGGCTGGCGCGGTCGCTGGCGCTGCCGGTTGACGAGCTGGCGGTCGCGGACACCCTCCAGAACATTAGGGCGCGACCCGCGAGCCTGCCCTACTCGGAGGAGGAGCTGCAGGTCGTCCACGCCGCTGCGCGCCTCCGCCTGGCGGCGCTCGTCGAGGAGCGCATGCCCGAATCGATCGACCTGCTGATCGGGTCCGGCCGGGTCCTCGCGGCTGCGCCGACCCCGATGCGCGCCATGCGAGTCATCCTCGACGGCCTGCGCCCTTCGGGGATCACGCAGATCGTGCTTGACGGCGCGGGCGTCCTCTCACCACTCGGGTCGCTCCCGGACGAGGAGATCGGCGAAGGGATCGGCGTGCTGCGCGACGATCTGCTTGTGCCACTGGGTACCGCGGTCGTGACCCGTGGCGGACGATCGGGCCAGCTGGCGATCCGTGCCCGGTTGCACCGGGTCGGCTGGCCAGATCCGGAGACAGTCGAGGTACGGGCCGGCCAGGTGCTGGTGATGCCGCTACCGCGCGGCGAGCGCGCCGAGCTGGAGCTCGAGCTGGAGGGAGGCGCCACGCTTCCCGCGCCGCGGCGCGCGCACCGACTGCGCGCGCAGGTTGTGGGTGGCGCGGTGGGGGTGGTCCTCGACGCGCGCGACGTGCCGCTTACGCTCCCGCGGCGGACCGATGACCGTCGCGAGGTGATCGCCGGCTGGCTCGAGACCCTGCTGCGCGAGCCGGTTCCCGGGCGCCCGCGCGAGATGGCGCCCGAGCGCGAGACGCCCAGGCGCGGCCTCCGCCGCTTCCGCGTGGGGCGCGAAGCCCAGGCGCGGGAGTACCCGGCAGACGAGGACGAGGGCGAGGGCGGAGACGCTGAGGTGAGGGTCGGCCGAGAGCGCCGCGAGGGACGGGATTCGTGACCCTCAGCCGCCATCA
>VBKA01000108.1 GCA_005879815.1 Chloroflexota bacterium | reverse complement strand
CTGTTCCCGAATCGAGTTGATGAAGTCGTTGGTGAATTTCTCGCTCGTCGCGTACAGGATCCGCTTGCGGGGGAACTTGGAGGCCACCGCGTTGCCGATGGCATGCATCAGGTGCGTCTTGCCGAGGCCGACGCCGCCGTACAGGAAGAGCGGGTTGTAGGCGTGTCCGGGCCGCTCGGCCACGGATAGCGCGGCGGCGTGAGCCAGGCGGTTGGCGGGGCCGACGATGAAGTTGCTGAAGCCGTAGCGGCTGTTCAAGTTCACCGAGTTGCCGCCGGCGGAGACCGGAGGCAGCGGCAGCTCCAGGTCGCCGTTCTGGACCGGGAGGGGACCCGGTGCATCGGCGACCACGAACTCGACCTGGACCGATCCGCCGACCACCCGGGTCAGGGTCTGGGAGATGAGCGGGCGATAGCGATTGTCGAGCCAGTCGCGGGCGAAACCATTCGGAACGGCGATGCGGAAGCGGTTTTCGTCGATCTCGACGAGGGCGGTGTCCTTGAGCCAGGTCTCGAAGTTGGCGGGGGAGAGACTTACCTGGAGCTCACCGAGGACAGCGCGCCAAACCTGCTTCGCATCCATCAATGAACAAACTCCAGTCCGCCTGCGCCACGGGTAGAGGGGTCCGAAATCGTACTCCTCCCGGGCGCGCGGGGAGCCTTCGAAGCGGCATCCGGCCCTGGGGGTCGCGGTAGTGTAGCAGCCGCCTTTCGGACCAGACAATGGGGAGCCAGACCCACTGCCATACGGCGAGGTTTGACGGCTTTCGCGGGCCGCCGGTAGAATCCGCCGCAGCGAAACCGGGCCACGAGTCCATCGCGTGAGGCTGGCATCCGCCAGCCGTTCGTGTGTCTGAGGGGCCTGGGCAAAGAACCGCTGACCGTAGTGGGATCGAGCACGGACTGATGGCAAAGCAGACGTACCAGCCCAAGAAGCGCGCCCGGAAGCGCGAACATGGCTTCCTGGCTCGCATGGCTTCCCGGGGTGGTCGCCGCGTGCTCGCCCGCCGACGAGCTAAGGGGCGCAGCAAGCTGTCAGCCTGATCCGGCCAAGGACGTGCCGCCGTACCCGACCCTCCGACACAAGAGGGACTTTGACGCACTGGCCCGCGGCGGAACGACACGATCCTCGCCACTTCTGGTCCTTCGAGTCTTACGGACCGATGGCGCGACAACCCGGATCGGGCTCAGCACCCCGCGATCGCTCGGAGGGGCGGTCCAGCGGAATCGGGTACGACGCCGGCTGCGCGCGCTGATCAGCGAGCGGTATGGCGAACTTGGAACAGGCTGGGACCTGCTGGTGATCGCGCGGCCCGCGGCCGCACAGGCGACCTACGCGAACCTGCGAGAGGCGCTCACCAACGTGCTCCGGCGAACGGAGATCGGACCTTGAGGCTGATCGGGCTCGGGATGATCACGGCGTACCAGCGGCTCACCGCCTGGATGCCGCCCAGCTGCCGCTATGAGCCTTCATGCTCTGTGTACACGTACCAGGCGATCGAGCGCTACGGGCTGCTGCGCGGCTCGTGGATGGGTGCACGGCGAATCGCACGTTGCCATCCCCTCCATCCCGGCGGCTACGACCCGGTCCCATGAGATGAGCCCGCGTTGATATCCATCCTCGCCGCCGGCTTCTTCGGGATCGAGCACTTCTCCCCGCCCTGGGACGTCATCTACCTGCCGCTCTTCAACCTGCTGGTGCTGGCCTATCGGTTGATCTTCAGCGACTTCGCGCTGGCGATCATCGTGTTCACCGTCGCCATCCGCACGGTTCTGGCTCCCCTGTTCGCGGCGCAGATCCGCCAGCAGAAGGAGATGCAGCGGATGCAGCCCCTCATCCGCGAGGTGCAGCGCAAGCACAAGGGGAACTCCCAGAAGATCCAGCAGGAACAGATGGCGCTCTACCGCGAGCACGGCGTCAACCCACTGGGTGGATGCCTCCCGCTGGCGGTCCAGATGCCGATCCTGATCATCCTCTACCAAGTGCTGATCCGGGCATCGAACGTCGTCACGATTTCCGTGCAGCAGACGAAGGATCAGGCATTTATTGCGCTGCAGAGGGCGTTGCCCGAAATAAAGGAGATTGTCACGTCGGGGGGCCAAGTGACCTTCCACGCCCCGGTCAGCGGTCCCTGCAACCTCCCGCAGTTCGACTCCGGCGCGTTCACCCACTTCCTGCCGCTCAACTGCCAGCTCCTGGATCCCCTGCATCTCTCGGCAGGGATCAAGACGACCTCTGCCTGGCTGATGAACCCGCTCACCGGCGTCCATCTCGACCTCGCCCAACCGGATCATGCGTTTGCGCTGGTGATCGGCGGATTTGGCCTCTCTCTGCTGGCGGTCATCGCCGGGATCCTGCAATTCGTGCAGGTCAAGATGACAGCACCACCGTCGAACCCCGACGACGCGACATCGAGCGCCACCAGCACCATGACCTACCTCTTTCCGCTGCTCACCGTCTTCTGGGGAGGCATCTTCGCCAGCGGCCTGATCCTGTACTGGGTCGTCTACACCGCGTATCTCGTCGTCCACCAGTTCCTGATCATGGGCTGGGGCAACCTGTTCCCGATCCTCGGCTGGTCGCCGGGCTGGGTCAGCTCTGCCTCACGCATCGCAGCCGGAGGTCGCGGGGCCAATCCTGACCCCAGACCGCCACCTTCATCCGGGCCGCGAAGGGCGGCCGATCCACCCGCGAGCCCCAATCCAGCCCAATCCGCCCAGGGGCAACGCGCCGCAACGCCGCAGCGCGCGACCAACCCGCAGCGCCCCGCTGAACGGCGCCCTGGCGGCAAGAAGAAACGAGGCCGAAGGCGATGACATTTCGAGAATTCACCGGCAAGAACGTCGAAGAGGCGATCCGCTCAGCGATGAAGGAGTTCGACTCCGACCTGTCGGAGTTGGATATCGAGATCCTGTCCCAGGGGAGCCGCGGCATCCTTGGCGTCGGCGGGGAGGAGGCGCGCATCCTGGCCGCCCCGCGATCCGCGGTGGCCGCTGCCCCCTCGGTTCGAGAGACGACGCCGTCCATCGAGGACGCACCGGCAAGCCAGGCGACGGTTGCGGCAGATGCACCGGTGGCGACTGCGGAGCTCGACGAGGAGGACGCCGCGGCCGACCAGGCGATCGAGCTGGCCCGCGCAGAGGAGAATCGTCGTGGCCGCGGGGGTCGCGGTCGCGGGGGTCGCGGGCCTGCCGAGGCGGCGGTCATCGAGGCGGTCCCTGGCGAGCGCCCGGAACGCAGGGAGCGGCCGCCTCGAGCGGGACGAGGGGCGCGGGGAGAACGGCCACCCCGACCCGATCGTGGCGAGCGACCCGAACGTGGCGAGCGACCTGTGCGGGAGCCCATTCCCTTCGTGCCTGCCAAGCCGATGGAGGAGCTCTCCGACAAGGAACGCGCCGTCGTCGACGAGGCGAAGGCCGTGCTCGAGGAGTTCCTCCGGCTGATGGGTCTGACCGGAACGGTGGAGATCGCCATGGGCACCGAGACGGCCAAGCTCAACGTGAAAGGCGATGACCTGGGGGTCTTGATCGGCCGGCGCGGGGAGAAGCTCGCGAGCCTGCAGCACCTCGTCAACCTGATCATTGCCCGCCGCGAAGGCCAGTCATTCCGCATCGCCATCGATGTCGAAAACTATCGGGGGCGTCGCGAGGATCAGCTGCGTGACGTGGCCCGGCGAGCCGCAGAACGGGTCCTGCATACGGGCAAGATCATCCAGCTGGAGGCGATGCCGGCGGTCGAACGCCGTATCGTGCACATGGCGCTCGTCGAGAATCCCAGTGTTCGGACGCAGAGCGTTGGGGTCGAACCGAATCGGCGGATCGTGGTTCTGCCCGCCGACAAGGTCGGGGCGTAGGCCAAAACTCGTCTGCAAAGCCACCTCGCTGATGGCGGCATTGCCGGCGGCACCGGCGGCTGTCGGAAGGCTGCCTTCGGGCGGAGCGTGGGTGGGGTTCGTCGCGGACGTCGCGGGATTCCACCTCGCGTACGCGCGCCCCGGCGGGGGCGTGACCGTCTCGCAATCGCACGGCGCGAGCCGCCGCGCAGAGCTCCTGGCGGCGACGATCGCCTACTTCGAGGAGGCGCTCGATCCTCCGCCGCCCGAGCTGGAGGCCACGCAGGCCGACCTCGCGGCGCTGCTGGCCTGGATGGCGAAGACCGAGGCCAATGCTGCCCGACGGGCCCTGATCCGCGAAGCGTTGGATGCGATCGATGACGGGCTGGCAGGGGACGCGGTGGTGGCCCGGCTCGGCGAGGCGCGGCGCGGGCTGGCCGCGGCCGGAATGAAGGAGCAGGTCGACGCTATCGACCTGCTCTCGGAGCGCTTCAGGGAGCTGGGAGGGGAGAGCGCCGCCGACCCGGCGGCGCCATCGGTCTAGGTGCTCGGAGCTCCAGGAGGCGGTGGTGGCGGTGGAGCGCCCCCTCCACCCGGCCCGGCGCCCGGCCCGGCGCCCGGCCCGCTCCCGATCTGGAACTTGCCGCCTTCAGCCTGGAACTCCTGCCATCCGGCCCAGCCCATGACGAGCCCACCGACGATGCCAATCACGATTCCCACGAACCAGAGCCCGCCATACAGCGCGAAGAGGGCCAAGGCGCCAAGGATGGCGAGGAGGCCGAGCAGGGCTCCGACGGCGGCGATTCCTCCGACGATCAGCATCAGGCTGCCCTTGGAACCGGGCAGAGTCGTCTGAGGCGACAACTGTGGGAGGAAGACGATCGCGATCATGGCGAGTGCGAGAATGAACGAGAGCCAGAGGCCACCGGCACCATAGATGCTGCCGATCTGGGCGAGGATCGCGCCGACGATCGACGCGGCTGCGCCGTAGACGGCCAGTCTCTCATTGCCGTTCAGCTTGCTGAAATCCATGAGTCCGTGCGTGCCCTCCCAGGTGGTCGTAAATGATGGACAGGGGTTCGACCGCCGCAGGAACGTAGCACACGGAATCAAGCCCCGTAGGTAATAGAGGGACATCCAGGGCGACCCGGTTCGCGGCGCAGGGAGCTGGCACGGCGACTGCAGCCCGAGGAAGGCGATCAGCGAGGAGGTCGAGATGACGCGCGATCGCAAGCAGCCAGAGAAGCCACGGCCACCCGAGATCGAGCCGGGATCGACGATCGGCAACCGGGGACAGCCATCAGCGGAGACGATCCCAGACCTTCAACCCGACGACGAGCGGCTGAGCGCGAACGACGCGAAATCGTCGGGAGCTGGAAAAGCGTCGGGACGGGTCCAGGGGCGCGATGACGAGTGGCCGCATGGTCATCGCGAGGGCGACGTTCAGGCCCGCGAGGAGGGGATGGAAGCGCCTCACTGACGGGGATATTGGTGGAGATGGGGGAGAATCGAACTCCCCGTCCAGAACCGAGTCGCCGGAGACTTCCTACAGGTATTTCCGGCCTACTTGCGCTTCGCGACGCGGGCCCCCAACCGGCGGGGTGCTCCGCTAGCTATCCGGTGTGCCTCTCGGCTCTTTGACGTCACTCACCGGAGTCGGTGGCGCCGCACCTCCCCTGATGACATCTTCGCCGTCCGGGGAGGGGGGACGGCGTCGATGCTCACTGACTAAGCAGCGAGGGCGTAACTGTTGTTGCCAGTTACTGGCTTTGCCCGCGGTTTTACGAGGCCTGCGGGCGACCTCGACCTGCGATCTCCGGTCCCTGAGCCCTGTCGAAACCTGACATCCCCACGAACCGAACCCGTCGATCTTACCATGCTCGTTCGCACATAGCGAACAGTCGTTCGGTTTCTACTCGCCGCTCGAACGAGGCCATGCGTGATGGTGGTGGCTATTTCAGAACGACGAACGCGTCGACGTCGACCCTGGGATGTCCAGCAGTCCCGACGACGACGACCTTGATGTTGTGGTTGCCGGCCGTCGGCCATGCGAATGCGTACACGTCTCGGCGATAGGTCGTGGTCGCGGTGTAGGCGCTCACCGTGGCCTTCAGCACCCCATCAACGTAGACCTTGAACGAACCACGCGTCGTTGCCTGCGTTGTGACGAACCCGATGGCACGAACACTCGTCGCCACGAACGTCGCTCGCACTGGCGGCGGTTGCGAACTTGGCGCTTCCTCCGCTGAAGTTCGGGCTGGTTTGAGACGTCCAGGTTCCGGCGTAGACCACGTGCGCGGCGGTCAGGGTCGATGTCTGCTGATAAAGGGTTGGCGTGAAGGTTGGGCCAACCTGCCACGCGCTGATGTCGCCGTAGGCATTGCGAACGCGCACCTCGAACTGGTACGAGTGACCGAACGCCAGCGAGCGGACGATGCTCGTGGCAGTCGTGGAGGTACTGAAGGACTCGAACCCGGCGCCATCGATGTTTTGACTGACTTGGAATGTGGCCCCCGATCCGGCCAGCGTGCCACCCCACACGATCTTGACCGGGACCGTTGGGCGAGGCGAGCTTCCACCCACTGTGGGAAGCGTGCTCGGCGTCACGAGGCTCTGGGTGGGCGCTGATGAGACGGTGGGCATCGCAAAGCGCATGACCGTCGTCCGCCACGAGTGATCGGCAGCGGCGACCTCGTCGCCGACCCATACCGAGCCGGGCAGCGCTGGATCAGATGCGACGCCAACGTAGTCCCCCCATCG
>VBKA01000287.1 GCA_005879815.1 Chloroflexota bacterium | reverse complement strand
GAACCCGGCCACCGGGGAGACCGTGGCCCGCTACGACAGCTTCACCGATGCCCAAGTCGAGCAGACACTCGGTACGGCCGAGGCGGGGTTCGAGAACTGGCGGAAGCTCCCGGTCGCCGAGCGGGCCGGGATGGTCCGCCGCGCGGCCGAGCTGCATCGGGAACGTCGGGAGGAACTGGCCGCCATCATCGTCCGGGAGATGGGCAAGGTGAAGGCTGCTGCGCTCGGCGAGGTCGACTTCGCCGCCGACATCACAGAGTATTACGCGGATCAGGCGGAAGTGATCACCGCCGATCAGCCGCTCACCATCCTAGGCGAGGGCACCGCCGTGATCCGGCGCAGCCCGCTGGGTGTGCTTCTCGGGATCATGCCCTGGAACTTTCCCTACTATCAGGTGGCCAGGTTCGCGGCGCCGAACCTGGTACTCGGCAATGCGATCGTCTTGAAGCACGCGTCGCAGTGCCCGGAGTCGGCCGCGGCCATCGAGGCGATCTATCGCGACGCCGGGCTGCCGGAGGGTGCCTACCTCAACGTCTATGTCAGCAACGAGCAGGCCGCGACGATCATCGCCGATCCGCGGATCCAAGGCGTATCGGTGACCGGCTCGCAGCGGGCCGGGGCGGCGGTCGCCGAGATGGCCGGGCGGCACCTGAAGAAGGTGGCCCTGGAGCTCGGCGGCTCGGATCCGTTCCTGCTGCTGGCCACCGATGATCTTGATGGGGTGGTGGCGGCGGCGACCAAGGCGCGGCTGGACAACACCGGCCAGTCCTGCAATGGCGCCAAGCGATTCATCGTGGTGGACGGGTTGTACGAGGCGTTCCTGACCAAGTTCACCGCAGCGATGGCCGCGGCGCCGGTGGGTGACCCGCTGGTCGAGGAGACGGTGCTCGGGCCGATGTCGTCGGTGGCCGCGGCGACCCGGTTGCAGGACCAGGTCGATCGGGCTGTGGCGCAGGGCGCGACCGTGGTCACCGGCGGCTCCCGGGACGGTGCGTACTATCCGCCGACCGTGCTGACCGGCGTGACGCCCGAAATGGAGGCCTATCGGGAGGAGTTCTTCGGACCAGTCGGAGTCGTCTACCGGGCGACCGACGAGGACGCTGCGGTCACGCTGGCCAATGACACGAGCTTTGGGCTGGGTTCGTACGTGTTCAGCAACGATCCGGAGCAGGCGGCCCGGGTCGCCGATCGGATGGAGGCGGGCATGGTCTACATCAATCTGGTGCTGGCCGACAGTCCCGAACTGCCCTTCGGCGGCATCATGAGTTGGGTCTGCTGGCGGCCGATGAGTTCGTGAACAAGAAACTCATCCGTACCGCCGGCTAGCCCTTCGCCGACTTGGTCCTTTTTGGAGCCGATGTGCGTCCGTGACCCTGAAGACCCTGACCTCGGCCTCGCTAGCCTGGAGCGAGGTCACGGCGCGGCGGATGGCACGCCACGCATTGACCGAACCGGCTAGCGACCTGGGCCCTGCCGACATCGCCCGCGTCCTGTGCGGCGTGCACGCCCAGGTTCTCAGCGCCGCCGAGCTCTCGATTGGGCGGCGCATCGCCGGCGCGACCCGGGCCGACGTATTGCGCGCTCTCTGGGAGGACCGAACCCTCATCAAGACGTTCGGTCCGCGCGGCACCGTCCACCTGCTCCCCGCCACGGATCTGCCGACGTGGACGGGCGCCCTGTCGGCCCTGCCATCGTCAGTGCCCACGCATCCCGATCCTGTCCGCTTCACCGCCAACCAGGAGAGTGGAGTGATCACGGCCATCGGCGATGCACTGGCAGACGCGGAACTGACGGTCGACGAGCTGACCGAGGCTATCGTGCATCGAACCGGCCCGTGGGCCGGCGAGCGGACGATGGACGCCTTCCAGGACAATGGCCACGTTGGCGCCAGTTAACCAGCACCGCCGCGCACCGCGGTGTGCTCTGCTTCGGACCAAACCGGGGTCGCGAGGTGACCTACACCAACCCACACCGCTGGCTGCCTGGCTTTCAGCCGGTCGCTGGCGATGCGGCCCTGCGTACCCTGGTCAGGCGCTACCTGTACGCCTACGGCCCCGCCACGCCTCAGCACTTCGCCAGATGGCTCAACATCCCGCCGCGGCATGCCGTCGAGCTGTTCGACGAGCTGGCTGGCGAGCTTCAGCCTGTCGTCTTCGAGGGCGAGCCGGGATGGACTCTCGTCGGCGACACCGGGGTACCGCAGCAGCCGCACCGAGGGGTCCGCCTGCTTCCCTACTTCGACGCGTTCGTCGTTGTGGGTCAGCCTCGAACGCGCCTGTATCCAGGCGCGGCCGCGAGACGCGCGCTGACACCGTCTGGTCAGGCCGGCAACTACCCAGTGCTGCTCGTCGATGGCGTCGTGGGCGGGGTGTGGCACCAACGTCGTACCGGTCGGAAACTCGAGATCACCGTCGAACCGCTGCGCGAGCTGACCGCGACCCAACGCCGGCAGCTCAACGACGAGGTCGAACTGGTGGGCGCGGTAATGGAGGCCAAGCCGAGGCTGACGGTGGGCACCGTGAGCGTCGGCCCACACGCGTGAACCGGCCTGTCCCAGCCAGACGTGAGTGGGTAGGCCGACTCAGCGCCGGCGCTCAGTCCCCGGCGTTCCCGAAGGTCGCCCGACCAGCCGGTCGATAGGTCTGGAGCGTCACGCCGGACGGCGTCGATCGCGACTCGATCAGCGTCAGGTCGTGCGTCTGGCCGTGCTCCGGGAACAGCCGAAGCCCGTCGCCCACCACCACAGGATAGAGCCGCAGGTTGAGCTCATCGACGAGGTCGCGCTCGAGCAGCCATCGGAGCAGGGCGCCGCTGCCATGGACCTGGAGCTCACGCCCGGGCTTCGCCTTGAGCTCGCGCACGGTCGCGTCGATGTCGCCGGAGATGACGTGGGTGTTCTGCCACGTGGGGTCCTTGAGAGTGCTCGAGGGCACGTACTTGGGCAGGACGTTGATGCCGTGGGAGACCGGGTCGCCCGAGTCGTGCAGCGGCCAATACGGCTCCCAGATCTCCCAGGTCTTGCGTCCGAGCAGGAAGGCATCGGCGCGCTCGAAGTAGGAGCTGAGGAAGGTCCAACCCTCCTCGTCGGCGTGCGCGGCGGTCCAACCGCCGCGGTTGAAGCCACCGCGTCGGTCCTCATCGGGGCCTCCGGGGCCCTGGTACACGCCGTCAAGGGTCAGCATCATCGATGCGGTCAGCTTCATTGGTCATCGCTCCCTGCGAGTGATCGTCGATGATTGGACTATGGTCTTCAGCTGAGCGGCTGCGCCAGTGC
>VBKA01000286.1:1599-1929 GCA_005879815.1 Chloroflexota bacterium | reverse complement strand
AACGACGGCACCGCGTCGCCGAGCTCCACCCGGCTGACGAACGACGCACTGAAGCCGCCGGCCAGCTCCTGCCGGGACAGGCGCAGACGTCGCCGCTCCGTGCGAAGCGTTTGGCCCACGGCGGACGCGAAGCGCGAGCGCGCACCCCAGCCACCGTGCTTACTAATAGTTGATTCCCTCACCCAAACGTCCTACCCTGCCGGAATGATCGGAGTGGGCACTGGACCGCAGCGGACGTGGGCGATCCGAAAGGAGCATCCGCATGCATCCGTCCAGGTTCAAACTCGTCGTAGCTTCGCTTTGCGTATCCCTCGTTTCGTTGTTGGCGAT
>VBKA01000286.1:0-1377 GCA_005879815.1 Chloroflexota bacterium | reverse complement strand
TGGCACCGATGAGGTCGCCCTCCTCGCGCCGAAGGTCTGCCAGTTGAGACAGGACCTCCTGCAGGCGTGCCCTTGGCCCGTGCTCACGAAGAACGCCCAGCGCGGCTTCGAGATTCTCAGCTGCGGCGGCCGCGTTGCCGCGTTCAACAGCGATGCGCGAGGCCGTCTGCCTGGCGCTGGCGAGCGCGTGGAAATTGTCGGTTTCCTGGGCCAAGCCAATCGCACGTCCGACGAGCTCATCAGCGCCTTCGAGATCATGGCGAGCGAGCGCCACCTGGGCCTGGCTCTCGAGGGTATGTGCCAGTAGTCGAGGTTCCCCGAGGCGTTGCAACGTCGCGGCCGCTGAGGTCAATAGCTCCTCAGCACGGCTCAGATTGCCAACCTGCATGTACGTCAAAGCCAGGCTTCCCGCGAGCGAAGCCTCGTCACGCTCCATCTGCGCCGCCCGATACAACGCGAGACTCTGGACGCCCGTCGTCACGGACGCCTCGAGGTCCCCGGCTTCTCGATAGCTCATCGCCAGCCCTGACAGCAGATTGGCCTGGCGCCGCAGGTCGAGGTTCATGGTCAGCCCGCGGGCCTCCTCCATGTAGTCGATCGCGCGGTGGAATTCGGCGTCGCGCATCTCCACGCTGGCGATTGCCATCAGCACGCGAAAGCGGAAGTCCGGAACGGGTTCGATGCCCGCACGAGCACCGGAAAGCAACCCGCCGAGAAGCTCTCGAGCCTGCGTTGTGTTGTCCTGCTGGAAGTGGCCGTAGGCGAGCCAGTAGCCGGCATCGGCGGCGTCGAGTGGGCGGTGCATCGCCTGGAAGAGCTCCTGTGCCTCCGCGGCGAGGCGAATCGCCTCGCCGCCTTGGTCGAGGCGACACAGGGCCTCAGCCATCCCGCGCAGGATCTCCGCTCGGCGCCGGCGGTCGGTCGCGCGCTCAAGTAAGGACCGATAGCGATCGAGCGCAGCCTGGTAGTCGCCGGAAGCGAGGAGGAGGTCCGCATCGAGGCGGATGGCGCCCAGGTCATCGTCGCCGACGAACTCGCGTACCGGGATCCCGAGCCGCTCGGCGATGAAGGCCAGCGCGGCCATCGATGGCTTGGCGTGTCCAAGCTCGAGGGCGCTGATGTAGGCGGCGGTGTATCGGCCCTTCGCCAGCTCGGCCTGCGTCTGACCCGCGCGGAGTCGCGCCTGGCGAATCCGTGAACCAATCTTGAGGGCCAACGGCCGGTTGTCGACGACCGTCACCCTGCGCGTCTTGCGGGCGGTCCGCGGCATGGCTGCGACTATACCCTCCGACCTCAAGCCCTACTTCAAGCTTCGGCCCGTGCCGTCCGTCCTGCCCGCGGTCCTCCCCGGACGGCTGGCGGGCCACCCGACCGGGG
>VBKA01000087.1 GCA_005879815.1 Chloroflexota bacterium | reverse complement strand
CTGCCTCCAGACCTGTCCGCCACCGAGCTGGTCACGCACATGGGTCGCATGTCGGGCCTCCCCGCATCGGCCGCGCGCGAGCGCGCGGCTGACGTCCTCCGTCACGTCGGGCTCTACGAGGAGCGCTACCGGCCGATCGGCGGCTACTCGACGGGGATGAAGCAGCGCGTGAAACTGGCGCAGGCGCTGGTGCACGACCCCAAGCTGCTCCTGCTCGACGAGCCGACCAACGGGCTGGATCCGGCCGGGCGCGACGAGATGCTGGCGCTGATCCGCCGGACCGGGCTGGAGTTCGGGATCGCCACCCTGGTTGCGAGTCATCTCCTGGGCGAGATCGAGCGGGTCTGCACCTACCTGCTGGCGATCGACGCGGGACGGCTGCTGCGGGCGGCCCCGCTCGCCAGCTTTACCGAGCGAACCGGAACCCTGGCGATCGAGGTCGAGGAGGGCGCCGCGGGCCTCGCGGAGCGACTGACCGGCGGCGGCCTGCCCGTTCGCGTCGACGGCCGCGTCGTGCTGGTAGAGGTGCCGGACGAGAGCGCGTACATCGCGATTCGCGATGCGATTGCCGACCTTCGCCTCGCGCTCGTGCGCCTCGAGCCGCGCCGGCACCGGCTGGAGGACCTCTTCCGCGACGAGTCGGTCGATGACGCAGCCTGACCCGGGCGCGATCCCTCGCGCGCTGCCGCCGGAGCCAGCTGTTGCCCGGGTTGCCACGGGAGGCGCCGGGGCCGGCGTGATCTACGACATTGGCTATCGCGGCTACGACGGCCCACGGCTCGGCCGCCGATTCGCGGTCTGGGCGCTCTTCGCCTTCAGCTGGCGCGCGGCCTTTGGCCTGGGCCGGAGTGGGCGGGCCAAGGTCGTACCGTGGGGAGCCCTGGCCATCATCAGCCTGCCGGCCGTCGTCCAGAGCGCGGTGATCGCCACCGCAGGACCGGTGGGGGCGCGCGCGGGCGGCGGCTTCACCTACGACAACTACCTGTTCCGCATGAGCCTGCTGGCCCTCGTCTTCCTCGCGGCCCAGGCGCCTGAGCTGCTCGTCGGCGATCAGCGACAGCGTGTGCTCTCGCTGTACTTCGCGCACGCCCTGGAGCGCGTCGATTACGCACTCGCCAAGCTGGCGGCCATGGTCGCGAGCCTCTTCGTCATCGCGGTCGTCCCGTTGCTGGTCCTGCTCCTGGGTCAAGCCTTTGCCTCGAGCGATCCGTTTGGGAGCTTCCGCGACCAGTTCGGTTCGCTCCCCGGGATCGTCGGCACCGCCGCGGTCTACGTGCTGCTCTATTCGGCGGTCGGGATGGCGATCACCGCCTTCACGCCGCGGCGCGCCTACGCGACGGCGGCGATCGTCGCCGTCTTCCTGGTCGGCAGCGCGGTGTCGCCGCTGCTGCGGCGCGCAGGCGCCGGCATCGGTGACTGGACGATCCTGCTCAACCTGAACACCGTCGCCGAGGGCGTGCGCCACGCCCTGTTCGGCGATGAGGCCAACGGCGCGGTGGCGGGCGCCTCGCTGACCGGGACGGCCTACGTGGGGGTGGCGATCGGGGTGGTGGCGGTCGGGATCGCCGCGTACCTGTGGCGCTACCAGAGGATCGAGGCATGAATGTCGCGACCGGCCCATCAGCCACGGCGGCATCGCTGGAGGCCCGCCCGCCCGCCCCTGTCGAGCTCAGCGGCGTCTCGCGCTGGTACGGAAACGTGGTGGCGGTCAACGAGGTGAGCTTTCGTCTCGAGCCCGGCGTCACCGGCCTGCTGGGACCGAACGGAGCCGGCAAGAGCACGCTCCTGCACCTGATCGCCGGGTTGCTGGCCCCATCGGCGGGCTCGGTGACGATCTCGGGTCGCTCCGCCTTCGGTGATCCGGGGGTGTATCGCGAGATCGGCCTCGTACCGGAGCGCGAAACCGTCTACTCGTTCCTGACCGGGCGCGAGTTCCTGGAAGCCAATGCGAAGCTGCAGGGACTCCCAGACCCGGCTTCGGCAGCACAGCGCGCTATCGCGGAGGTCGAGCTCACCGATGCCCAGGATCGGCCGCTGGGCGGCTATTCGAAGGGGATGCGGCAACGGGCGAAGGTGGCCGCCGCATTCGTCCACGATCCGCGGATCCTGCTCCTCGACGAGCCCTTCAACGGCATGGATCCCCGGCAGCGCCTGCACACCATGGGCTTCCTGCGACGACTCGCGGAGGAGGGACGCACCATCCTGTTCTCGAGCCACATCCTCGAGGAGGTCGAGCGCGTCGCGGACCGGGTGCTGGTGGTCATCGCCGGGCGGCTCGCGGCGTCGGGCGACTTCCGCGCCATCCGACGCCTGATGACCGATCGCCCGCACACCTTCACTCTGCGCTCGTCGAACGATCGACGGCTCGCGGCGCAGCTCGTGGGCGAGCCATTCGTGACCGGCGTGACCCTGGAGGACGGACTGCTGGTGGCCCGCGCTGCGGACTTCGGAGCCTTCTCCCGCGCCGTTGCCGCGCGGGCACGCGAGGCGGACGTGACGCTCTACGAAGTGCTGCCCACCGACGAATCGCTCGAATCGGTCTTCAGCTACCTGGTGCGCGGGTGAACGCCGTCATCGCGCGCATCACGCTGCGACAGCTGCTCAGCCGGCGCCGAACCCTGCTCCTCGTGGCGCTCAGCGCCGTCGTCGTCCTGGTCGCCATCCTGCGTCGCCTGTCTCCCAGCGGAGCGGACGCCAAGTTCACGGCGGATCTGCTGAGCACGCTCGGGATCGCGACCCTCATGCCGCTGGTGGCGCTCATCTTCGGCACCGGGGCCATCGGCGCCGAGCTGGAGGAGGGAACCGCGGTCTACATCCTGGCCAAGCCCATCCGCCGCTGGGTCGTGGTGGCCACCAAGCTGGTGATCGCCGTCGGCTGCAGCATCGCCCTGACCAGCCTTCCGATCCTGGTCGCCGGGATCATGGCCGGAGGCGATGGGTCCGGGCGGCTGGCCATTGGATTCGCGGTCGCCAGCGCCATCGGCTCGGCACTGTACTGCGCCATCTTCGTGGCGCTCAGCCTGGTTACCAGCCGGGCCTTCATCTGGGGCCTGGGGTACGTGCTGGTCTGGGAGGGATTCCTAGCGGGGCTCTTCACCGGGACGCGGACGCTGTCGGTGCGTGAGCACACCCTTGCCTTCGCCCAGGCGCTCGCCAACCCGGCGGCGAACGTCTTCAAGGCCGATCTTCCGCTCGGCACCGCGGTCGTGGTGGCCGCGGTGGTGGCGGTCGTCGCGGTAACCATCGCCCTGCGCCGGCTTGCGCGAATCGAGATCGCCGGCGAGATCGTCTAAGCGGTACGGGCGGCTTGTCAGGCGGCGACGACCCGGTCCCGCCCGGCCCGCTTCGCCATGAAGAGGGCGACATCCGCGGTGCGTAGCAGCGCCTCACGTGACGGGTCGGCATCGTCGAGAGCGGCGCACCCCGCGGATACGGTGACGTGCAGCGGGTTGCCGGCCTCGTCGAGGATCTCGAGCTTCGCCAGTCGCTCACGAACGTCCTCGGCGATGCGCATGCCGTCGTTACGAGTCGCGCCGTCGAGGATGGCGATGAACTCCTCCCCGCCAAAGCGGGCCACGAGATCCGAGGCGCGGAACCGACGACGCAGGATCTCGGCGAATGACCGCAGGACGGCGTCTCCGACCTGGTGACCGTGCTGCTTGTTGAAGTGCCCGAACAGGTCCAGGTCGAACATCACGGCGGCCAGGGGTTTCGGGTCGCCCAGGCGCACGCGGTGGTGCTCGGCGAGGATTCGTTCCAGCGTCTCGTCAAAGTAACGGCGGTTGTAGAGGCCGGTGAGCGGGTCCCGCAGGGCGAGGGCCGCGACGTCGGCGTGCAGGAAGGCATTGGCCAGCGCCAACGAAGCGTGCCCGGCGAGCAGCTCGAGCGCCTCCAGCTCGATCGGTCGGAAGCGGGCGGTCGCATCCACGCGCCCCACGGTGATCGCGCCCACGACCACGCTGTCGCGGACCAGCGGCACGCCGGCGGCGATGACGACCGGCACGATCGCCTGGCCGCGGACCGAGGGCGGGTAGCGCTGCGGGCCGAAGTGCTCGTCGACGACCGTCACGCGGTCTCGGATGGCTCGCCCCGCGACCCCCTCGCCCGGACGGATCTGCGCTCCAACCGTGCTCGAGTCGATCCCCTTGCCGGCGCGGATCAGGTACCGGCCGCCGTCGCGGTCGAGGGTGGTGACCACAACCAGGTCCGCGGAAACCACGCGGTCTGTCCACTGCACCAGCGTCGCGGCCAGGTCGTCGGGCTCCTGCTGCAGGCTGATGGCCCCGCCGAACTCGTGCAGGTTGCGGAACAGCGCAGCGCGTTCGGAGAGTGCCTGCCGGTCGCGCCCCAGCGCCACGACGGTGGCCACGCGGTCAGCAAGCGTGGCCACCAGGTCACGATCGGTCCGATCCAGGGGCGAGATCGACTCGACGTTCAGGGCACCCAGGAACGCCCCGTCGATGAGCAGCGGTGCGCAGATCTCGCTCACAACCCGGTCGTGCACGGCGACGTATTCGGGGTCGTCACGCACGTCGGCCACGAACGCCAGCTCATGGCTGCGCGCGACTCGTCCCACGATTCCCACCCCGGGCTGGATGGAGAGCGGGGCCGAGGTGTAGTTCTGCTGCGCACCAAGCACCAGCTTCTCGCCATCCCAGAGATAGATGGAGTCATATCGGTAGCCGAATCGCTCGGAGAGCACCGCCAGCGCCTGGCGCAGGATCTCATCGGTATCTCCTCCTACCACCAGGGCGCGGCTGAGCGCTTCCATGCCAGCGATCTGGCGCGAGCGGCGCCGCTCGGCCACGATCGCCACTCGAAGCGTTCCGGCGGCGCCTTCCAGCTGTCGCATGAGGCGTCGCGTGGCCGCGGCGAGGAGGATTCCGACTCCGGCGAGCGCCACCGCGCGAGCCGCGATCGCACCCGGTCGCGGGTCGCCACCCAGGATCGGCGCCAGGTAGATGGCCGTGCCCAGTATGCCCAGGACGATGCCCTGCGTCATTCCTACGGCAGCGGCGGCGACGACCACCGGCAGGTAGAGCGCTGCGAGAGGACGCGACGGGCCTCCGACCACGGAGACCAATACGACGACGAAGCTGAACGCGACCAGCAGGCGAAGAAATGACCACCCGAGGTTGGTCAGGGGCCTTCGCGCCGAAGGCACGCGGCCGAGGACGGCCTGGGCGCCAACGAAGAGCGGCGAGAGGGCGAGCACCACGGTCACGTCGTCGAACTGGCCGTCGGCGAGCGCCGTGACGAGGGCAATCGGCGCCAGCAAGGCCGTGTACCACAGGTACTGGTCGCGCAGCAGGCGTGGGTGAATGCGCAGGTTCCGCGGCGGCAGACGCAGGAATGCAAGCCTCGGCGACAGCCGATGGATGCCGCGTGGCGTTCGCCCCGAGCGGGAGGGCGGTCTCATGCGCTCCGGACGGTAGGCCGCTCGACTCGGTCCGGCCAGCAGCCGAAAGTACTGGGGAGGTCAGGCCAGCGGGCTCAGATCGCGC
>VBKA01000086.1:4504-10775 GCA_005879815.1 Chloroflexota bacterium | reverse complement strand
TGTTCGGAGGAAGCCATGAAGGCGTTGTTGACGGAGACCGCCGAGTCTGCGTCCGAGTAGCCGGAGTTCCAGCCGATGTTCTCGCCAGCCCATGCGTAGTTCAGGCCGTTCAGATCGTAGTAGTGAAAGACGAGGCAGCCGCCGCAGGCCGGGATGTTATGGCTGAAGTAGTTGTGGACGATCATGTCCTTGCTGCGCCAGCGGGCGATGCTCACCAGCGTGCCGTTCGACTGGATCGGCCTCACGCCGTTGTTGACGCGGTCCCCGTTCATGAGCTGCCAGAGGGTGGCCTCCGCACCACTCTGGTTCCAACCGGCCGTGACTGCAGGCGTCCACGCCAGCAGCGCGGCAACCAGCAGTGAGAGGGTCGCCAGGCCGCCGGCCCGACGGAGTGGATGGCGCCCCTGGCGCCGCAGCGGATTCAACACACATTCCTCCCCGAGGAGTACCCGGCGACGTTAGGGGCGCATCCCAAGGAGGTCTGTAGCGCTGTCGTCCGGTTCGCCCGGGGTACCAAGGGACCCAACACCACCCCGCCAGGCGTGGGACCTTGGTCCCGGCGGTGGCATGACTCATGCAGCGCACCCTCCCATGACACGACCCGTCGCCGCCGACGCCCCTGCTGCTCGAATGGAGCGGGTGAGAAAGGACTTCAACGGGGTGCGCGCGCTCGAGGACGTTACGTTCGCCGTTCCGCGCGGAGCACTGGTCGGCGTCATCGGCCCAAGCGGCGCCGGGAAGACGACGGCGATCTCCCTGTTCACCGGCAACCTCGTGCCCACCCGGGGCGTGGTTCGGACGCTCGGAGAGGAGCCTCTGCGGCTCCGGCGGAGGACGCGCGAGCGGATCGGTCTGATGCCGCAGCGGTTCACGCTGTACCCGGAGCTGACCACCTCGGAGAACGTCGACTTCTTCGCGAGCCTGTTCGGCCTCCTGGCCTGGCGACGCCGGCGGCGGACGCGAGAGGCGCTGCAGCTGGTCGAGCTGTGGGGCGTTCGGAACCGGATGACCGCCAAGCTGTCCGGGGGCATGCAGCGCCGGCTTCAGCTGGCCTGCGCGCTCGTGCACGAGCCGGAGCTGCTGATCCTCGACGAACCGACGGCCGGGCTCGATCCACTGCTCCGCCAGGGCGTGTGGCGCGAGCTCATCCAGCAACGCGAGCGCGGCCGCACGGTGGTGGTCACCACCCAGTACGTGGTCGACGCTGAGCATTGCGACCTGGTGGCGCTCATCGCAGATGGTCGGTTGCTGGCCTTCGGCCCACCCCGGGATCTCCGACGCATGGCGCTCGGAGGTGAAGTGGTCCAGGTCGAGGTGGACGGCGCATGGCACGGCGACGAGCTGGAGGCCCTCGCCGGGGTGAGGCACCTGCACCGCATCCCGCCCGGACGCTTTTGGGTGGTGGTCGACAACGCCGGCGAGGTCACCCCCGCGGTCGTCGAGACGGTTCGCCGTGTCGGCGTGGAGGTGGTCTCGGTCCGCGAATACCGACCCTCGTTCGACGAGATCTTTGCCGCGCTCGTCCATCGCGATCGTGAGGGGCAAGAGGTCGGCGGCGCAGCGGCTCCCGCAGCCTTTCTGCTGAGGCCCTGACCATGCTCAAGGCCGCGACTCGCGCCTTCGCCGTCGTCGGCAAGGAGCTGCTCGTCGTGCTTAGGCGCCCATCTGCGCTGGCAACGCTGGTGGTCGGGCCTGTGGTCATCCTGGCGGTCTTTGGACTCTCGTACACCGGCCAGCCGCCCATCCGTGCGATGCTCGTCGTGCCCGCCGCCAGCGGTCTGCCCACCGATGCGCGCGCCTACGACCTCAATCAGCCGGGCGTGCTCCAGATCGTCGGGACCCAATCAACGCTCGCCTCGGCCCGCCAGGCGCTGGCGGCCGGCGACGCGGACATCATCGTGGCAGCCCCCGACAACGCCGTGCAGCAGCTGCTCCACGGCAAGCAGGTGGCGATCCAGATCGAGTACGACACCGTGAATCCGTACCAGCACGCGGTCATCTCGCGACTCGCCGAGCCGCTGGCAGCCAGGGTCAACGAGAAGATCGTGGGGCAGATCGTGGCGATGGCCGGGTCGCAGGTCAGCTCGAGCAACAAGCCGGATCCCAACCTGATCGCCGCTCCCACCCGAGCGGAGACGCGTGATCTCGCCCCCACAGAGCCGAAGCTGATCGCCTTCTACGGCGTTGCCGTGCTCGCGCTAATCGTGCAGCACCTGGGTCTGACGCTGGGTGCCCTGTCGATGAACGGCGACAGGCGGCTTGGCATGTTGGCGCTGCTGCGGGTCGCACCCATCTCGGCGCTCGAGCTGATCACCGGCAAGTACGTCGCCTTCGTGATCCTGACCGGGGCGATCACTGGGGCGCTGGTCATGCTCATGACCCGCGCGATGGGTGTGCCGATGCTCGCTCCGGTCGGCTCGGTGACGGCGCTCCTGCTGTTGCTCATCCTCGCCTCGGTCGGCCTGGGACTGGTGCTGTCGCTGGTCACGAGCTCCGAGTCGCAGGTCATCCAGCTTGCCCTGCTGGCCCTGCTGGCCTCGGTCTTCTTTGGCGGTCTCGCAATCGACCTGTCGCAGTTCGCCCCTCCCCTGCAGGCTGCCGCGCAGTTCTTGCCGGTGACCGAGGCGACGCGGCTGGGACAGGACCTCTTCCTGCGGGGCGTGGCGACCGAGCCGTGGCGCTTTGGCGCCCTGGCTGCCATGGCCGCCGGCTTGACGATTGTTGCCCTGGTCCTGCTCCGCCAGGAGCTGATGCGCCGACGGTGATCCGCCGCCTTCCGACCCAGCGTGCGCTCCTCCGTGCGCGCGTGGTCCTGGCGGCGCTGGGGCTTCTCCTCAGCCTGCCGGCGCTGCTCATGGCCGCGAGCCTCGGGACGGGCGGACCGCTTGACCCGATCGGATCGCAGACGCGCGGCGTCGCCCGCGGCCTGGATCAGCTGGACGTCGCCCTGTCCCGGCTCGAGTCGTCGCTGACCGCGGCAGGCGCAACCCTCGAGGATGGTCGACGCGCGTCCACGGATGCCTCCAACATGACAGCGGCGCTTGCGACCGCGATGTCCGAGCTCTCGCTGGCGGCGAATGCCCAGGTCCTCGGCGTCCAGCCCTTCGCGGCGCTTGCTCCTCGCTTCTCCGAGCTTGCGACTCGCTCGCAGGCCGTGGCGTCTTCGCTGACGTCGACGGCCAGCTCACTCGGAACGACACGGATCGAACTCTCGGCGCTGCAGGCCGACGTGGGTAATCTGCGCGACACGTTGCGCCGCCTTGGTGCGGGGAGTGCGCAGCGAAACGGCACAGGCGGGCCATCGATGCTGCCGACCCGGCTCATGCTGGTCCTGCTCGTGGCGTGGTTTGCAGCGAGCTCAGGCCTCGCGCTGCTTGGCGCTGCGCGCGACCTGAACGACCCGTTGCCGCGGGGCTCGTGACGCTGGCGGGAGGCGTCCGACGGGCGAGCCGAACGCCTCCCTTTCACGGATCGATGCAACAAGCGTGCCAGCGCGGCTGGTCACTGTCAGCGAGCCCCGCCGGCTGGATCGAGGCGAAAGAAGTTGCTGCGGCGGCCGCTGGTCCGCGTCGAACGGAAGACGAAGACCAGGTTGTCGGACTCGAACGCATCAAACCACTCATCCCAAGCGATCCGCGCCAGCCTCTTCTCGTCGACGCCCGCGCGGATCCAAAGAAGCCCCGACCGGCGGGACAGGTCATCCGCGGTGATGCTGACCGGCACCGCGCGGCGGGCCTCGGCCCATTCGCGAATGACCTCGTGCGACCGGGTGGCCAGCGTCTCACCGTGCTCTCCGGCGATCTCCCGGGGACGGTGCACCCAGCGGGCCGTCAGGGTCGGCATCTCCGCCTGGCTGGCGCACGGTGCATGCCACTCCGCGGGATTCCGCTCCCGGACGCCGCATTCGTGACGCCTCACCCGGGAGGCTGCATCCGGGCGCTGCATCCCGGGCGCCACACCCGCCGGACCCACTGGCACAGGGCTTGCTCCCCATCGAGGCACATCGCTGACCACCGGACGCGTCGCACATGAACAACCAATCGCTCGTGCTCGTCGCCGACGACGAGCTGCGGATCACGAAGCTGGTAGCTGCCACCCTGCGCGAGGAGCAGTTCCGGGTGATCACGGCCGAGAGCGGCACGGAGGCGATCCGCCTGGCCGATGAGCTCCGGCCGGACATTGCTCTGCTCGACATCCTCCTCCCCGACCTCGACGGGATCGAGGTGATGCGACAGCTCCGCGAGTCCCGACCGATACCGGTCATCCTGCTCACGGGAATCAGCTCCGCGGCGACCGACAAGGCGCGCGGACTCGACCTCGGCGCCGACGACTACATCGCCAAGCCATTCCACCCGGACGAGCTTGCGGCTCGGGTGCGAGCCGTCCTGCGGCGTGCGGATGGAGCCGGCCAAGGCCAGGGAACCGTCCGCGTCGACGACTACGAAATCGACCTGGAGCGCCGCCTGCTCAAGCACGGCGACACGGTCATTCCCGTGAGCCGGACCGAGTGGATGCTCCTGCGGCATCTCGCATCCAACCCGGGAAAAGTGGTCCTGCACTCCGAGCTGCTCACCAAGGTCTGGGGGCCGGAGTATCGAGATGACGTGCAGTACCTGCGTGTGTGGATCAGTCGTGTCCGGCGCAAGCTCGGTGCGGCGCCAGGAGAGGCCGGCGCGATCACCACCTATCCGGGGATCGGCTACTCCCTGGAAGCCGAATTCGAGCCCGAGATCGAGTCCCCGCTGGTCGAGGCGCGTTGAGCGTCGGCGCTCGCCTGCGAGTTGGGCTCTGACACGGCTTCGAGCACGACCTCCGGGAGCCCGGCGCGCAGTTCTGAGCCCTCCGGAACGGGATGCGGCCCGTCGGGCGCATCCTGGGCCGCGTCGGCCGCAACATCGGGCGAGCCGCCGGACGTTCGCGGATTGGGCCGGTAGGCGGGGGCGACCTGGAGGGTGTGCACCACCTCGCGCACTCGATAGCGGTGCGCGATGCCATCCTCGTCCAGGTAGTCGACGAGATCGCCCACCTGGGGCAGCGGCGCGGCATGCGCCAGGTCTGCGGCGCGGTACCCGTCTTCAGTCGGAAAATAGACCGTGTACGGCGTGCCGCCTCCAGGACCGACCCCGGCGGGATCCGGTTCCGCAGGTGCGGTGGGTTGCGCAGGATCCGGCAAGTCAGGGTCCATTCGATCGCTTCGAATCTGGCATGACGGGTGCTTCAATTCTCCTCCATGGCGAAGGAGAATGTCGCCAAGACGTGTTCGAGCAGCGGACTGACGGATGAATCGGACAGGCGAGGCGCAGAGACCAATCGCGATCGATCCGGTGGAACCGATTCCCATCGGGCGAGAGGGTCCGGCCGCAGGATCGCGCCTGCGGATCGCGCAGGTCGCCGGACCGTTCGAGCCGGTGCCCCCGCGTGGCTACGGCGGAACGGAGCGGGTGATCGACGCACTCGTCCGCGAGCTGATCGATCGCGGCCATGACGTGACCACGTACGCCGCAGCCGATTCAGTGGTGCCGGGCCGTCTGATCGCGACGGTGCCAGAGGCTCTGCGGCACGCCGGCTTCGACGATGACGGCAGCGGATACCTCCTGGAGACGGCGATGCGTGTCCTGGACGACGCATCGCAGTTCGACGTCATCCACAGTCATGTGGAGTGGTCCAGCCTGTTCCTGAGCCGTGCGACGACGACGCCGACCGCCTTCACCTTTCACGGGCGCCTGGACCGTCCCTGGGTGACGGGATTGCTGCAGCGCACGCGGGGCAGCCTGGTGGCGATCAGCGAGCATCAGGCCTCGACTCATCCCGACATTGATTGGGCGGCCGTCGTGCACAACGGCCTGGATCTCACCTCGTCGCCCTGGCGACGCGAGGGTGGGCAGGACCTGTGCTTCGTGGGTCGCGTCGCCCCGGAGAAGGGCGTGATCGACGCCGTAGAGGTCGCCTCGAGGGCAGGGCGCCATTTGCGCATCGCGGCCAAGATGGGGCCACTCCCCGAGGAGCGGGATTACTTCGAGAACGTCTTCAAGCCCGCGATCAAGGGCCGCGACGTGGAATTCTTAGGCGAGCTCAGCTCCGATGAGCGCGGGCAGCTCGTCAGCGAGAGCCTCGCCAGCCTGGTGACCGGGGTGTGGCCGGAACCCTTCGGCCTGGTGGTGATCGAGTCGCTCGCGGCCGGAACGCCGGTCCTCGGACGCCGGGTGGGCGCCCTGCCGGAGATCATCCGTGAAGGGGTGGATGGCTTCTTTGGCGACGACCCGGAACATCT
>VBKA01000086.1:0-4364 GCA_005879815.1 Chloroflexota bacterium | reverse complement strand
CGATCGATCGCCGAAGAAACGCGTCCCCCGCCTGCTGGGATCTGCACATGAGGGTGGTGGGTCATGAGCTCGGGCGGCTTTCCCAGCTCGGAGGCCTCCATCAGCTGACCGTGGATGCGTACGGAGCCCAGCACGCCGGCCCACGAGTCCCGGCCATCGGCGTCGCGTTCGGACTCATCGGGTTGCACCTGGCGCTCGACGAGGGATGGACCGGCGGCGCGGTACGCGCGGCGCACCAGCACCTGGCCGCTCATCACACCGAATGGCCCCGGTTCACGGCCCCCGCCGCACCGGCACGCCTGACCATCGCGCACGTCGCCGGCTCGCCCACCCCGGAGGAGCACGCCCGGCGCGTCCGGGCTTGGGCGGGATCGGTCTGGCAGGCGTGGTCCGCCGAGCAGGGTCGCGTACGAGAATGGGCGAATCAGACCCTGACCGATGCGGTTCGTGCCCGCCTGCAGTCCGCATAGGCGCGGCATGGATGTTGCGCGGCTGGAGACGCACCCCGAACGAGGCAAATGATGGAACGACGCGATGACCTGCCAGAACGCCAGCCGCTCCCCTCGGAAGACGAGGGCGATCTGGTCGACGAGCCAGCCACCGAAGAGAGTGACGACCCGTTGGTCGCCTCACAGGAGGGCGTCCCGTGGGTGCCTCCCAGCGAACGGGTGGTGAGGCCTGCCACCGCGGGTGAGGAGGGAGCCGACATCGCCGGCGCGGCGACCACCGACGAGGAAGAGCTCGAGTTCGAGGATGGCGATGACCAGCCGCTGCTCGTGCGAGCCCTCGAGGCGCTGCGCTCGTCGGACGTCACGGCGGGCGACCGAATCCGGGTCGACGCGGCGGGCTCCACGATCTGGGTTCGCGGCCAGGTCGAGTCGATCGAGGTCGCGGACGAGATCCTCGGGATCCTCGGCGATCTGGATGGCGTCACCGAGGTCGTCGACGAGCTCGACATCCCCTCAGGCTGATCGTCGCCGCACAACTGGCCGTCGCGGCCGCGCGTAATCGGTCCGAAAGGTTCCGGCCTCCACCATCCCGCCATGCAGAAGGCGCAACGCCTGACTCCCGCAGAGCGCAGTCGGGCCATTCAGCGACTGAGAACCACCACGACGCTTGTCACCCTGGCCAGCATCGGCGCCACGCTGGGCTTCGGCTGGGTGGCAGCCGCGAGCAATCCGGGTAGCCAGGCCGTGGGGGCGAGCGTGTCCACGCCCACGCCATCAGCCAGCGGGGCGACCTCCTCGAGCAGCTCCCCTTCGACATCCAGCGACGCGACAACCGACACCACCAATGGCTCGGGACTGCAGTCGAGCGGTTCGGTGGGTTCTTCCGCGAGCGGCAGCGGCCAGGCGACCAGCGGCGGTTCCTGAGATGGGCGAGAACGCGACCTGGCGAGCGCTGGGCAGCACCGTGCGCGTCGTGGTGGAGGGCGGCGACATCGGCCGCGCGCCCAGCTCGGTCGCGGATCTGCTGGACGTGGTCGACCGCACCTACAGCCGCTTCCGGCCGGACAGCGAGCTCAGTCGCATCAACGCCCGCGCGGGACAACGGGTCCCCATCAGCCCCCTGCTGGCCCGGACGCTCGATGCCGCCCTGCGCGCCGCTCGCCTCAGCCAGGGCCTGGTCGATCCCACCGTGGGCCACGCAATGCGGCTGATCGGATACGACAGGGACTTCTCCCGGATGAACGACGCCGTCCTCAGGACCGATGCGCCGGTGATGCGCCTGGAGCCGGTCCCAGGCTGGCAGTCGGTCGAGCTCGATCGCGCAACCCGAACCGTGCGCATCGCCCCGGGCGTCGAGATCGATCTCGGATCCATCGGTAAGGCATTCGCCGCCGATCTCGCGGCCTCGGCTGCACTAGGGGCATCGGGGGCTCGCGGTGCGCTGGTCAGCCTGGGCGGCGACATCGCCGTGGCAGGGGCCGCGCCCGACGGCGGATGGCGTGTCCTGGCAGCCGAGAACAGTTCGGAGCCGCCCACGGCAGGGGGTGAAGTGATCAGCCTGCAAGGTGGCGCAATCGCCACTTCCAGCACCACCGTCAGGCGCTGGACTCGCGCCGGCGTCAAGCTCCACCACCTGATCGACCCTCGAACCGGGATGCCGGCAAGAGGGCCGTGGCGGACCGCCACGGTGGTCGCCGACACGTGCGTGGACGCCAACACCGCAGCCACCGCCGCGATGGTCATGGGAGGCGACGCCCCGGCGTGGCTGGTGGAGCGCGGCCTGCCGGCGCGCCTGGTGGCCACCAACGGCACCGTCCACCGCCTGGCGGGCTGGCCGGCACCCATCCAGGCGACGGTGGCGTCATGAGCGAAAGCCTGATGTGGTATGCCACCCGCGGGGCCGGGATCGTGTCACTGATCCTGCTCACCGTCGTGGTCTGCCTGGGCATCCTCACCTCGGTCCGATGGCAGCGGCGTGGCTGGCCGCGCTTCCTGACCGCCCAGCTGCACGAGTCGATCTCGCTGCTGAGCCTCGTCTTCCTCGGGATCCACATCGTGGTGGCGGTCGTCGATCCCTACAAATCGCTCGGGCTGGCAGCGATGGTCCCGTTCGCATCGGGCTACCGCACCATCTGGCTGGGACTCGGGGCCGTGGCGCTCTACCTGGTGCTCGCGATCATCGGCACCAGCCTGATCCGCGGCTGGCTCGGCCATCGAGCCTGGCGCATCGTCCACTGGCTTACCTATGCGGCCTGGCCGATCGCGCTGGTTCACGGCATCGGCACCGGCAGCGACACGTCGGCGATCTGGGCCTGGGTCCTCAACGCGGCTTGCGTCGTCGCCGTCCTGGCGGCCACCGCCTGGCGGGTCGGGTTTGCCGATTCCGCGCAGACCGAGATCTCCCGCGCCCTGCCGGCGCTGGAGCGGGATTGACGGTGAACGCCGTGCTCGCACAGGCCACGACCACGATCGAGCGCCGCCTCCTTGCCGGGCAGCCATTCGCTGCAGGCCCCGAGTCATGGGACCAGCACCGGGCGCGCCTCGGCGAGCTGAGCTGCCGAGATCCCCCGGGCCCGCCGCGATCATCCCCTCGATCGAACGCAGCGGCCTGATCGGGCGGGGCGGAGCTGGATTCCCCGTCGGGCGCAAGTGGCGGAGCATGGCCGAGCGCTCGCGCCGCGGTGCGGTGGTCGTCGCCAATGGAGCCGAGGGTGAGCCGCGCAGCGCGAAGGATCGCGCGCTCATGCATCTCCGACCACACCTGGTGATCGACGGTGGGCTCCTCGCCGCCGAGGCAATCGGCGCAGAAGAGCTCGTCGTCTACGTTGGGAGCGAGCACGGAGAAGCAGTCCGCTCCATGAGCCGCGCGGTCGCGGAACGCGGCGGGCGCGACCCGGTTGCGCTCCGGCTGGTGGAAGCGCCGCACGGCTATGTATCGGGCGAGTCGACGGCGGTCGTCCACTACCTGAATGCGCGCGACGCCCGGCCCACCTCGACGCTCGAGCGTCCGTTCGAGCGCGGCGTCCGCAGCCACCCGACCCTGGTGCAGAACGTCGAGAGCCTGGCCCAGGCAGCGCTCATTGCGCGCTTCGGTGACGCCTGGTACCGCGATGCAGGCCGTGGCCGGACCCGCGGGACCGCGTTGGTCACCGTCTCCGGGCCGGTGCGATTCCCCGGCGTGTACGAGATCGAATACGGCATCACCATGGCCGAGCTGGTCGCGATGACCGGCGGCCCAACCGCGGAGATCGGGACTGTCCTGATCGGGGGCTACTTTGGCGGCTGGGGATCGGTCCGCGACCTGTGGGAGGTGCCGCTGGATCCGGTCGATCTCGCCGAGGTGGGACTTGGCTTCGGCTGCGGCCTCATCGGTCTGTTGGAGGCCGATGCCTGCGGCGTGCGAGCCACCGAGCGAATCGTCCACTACATGGCGGCGGAGAGCGCGCGCCAATGCGGACCGTGCATCTTTGGCCTGGGCGCCATGGCAGCCGCACTCGAGCGGCTCGGAGGCTGCCGGCCTCTGCCCGACGACCTCGAGAACCTCGCTCGCTGGTCAGCCCAGATCGTCGGGAGGGGCGCGTGCCACCACCCGGACGGCGCCGCGGCCCTGCTCACGAGCGGGCTGCGGGTGTTCGCCGACGAGTTCAACCGCCATCAGCGCGGGCACTGCGCGCACGCGAGCCTCCGAGCTGGGGAGGACTGACCCGTGGCGGCATCCCTGCACGTCGACCGCGCCCGTTGCGAGGGATACGGCATGTGCGCCGAGCTCTTGCCGGAGACGATCGAACTCGATGACTGGGGCTATCCGATCGTTCGCGACGGCGTCCTCCCCGAGCACCCTGCGCGCCCTTGCGGAGCGGGCGGTCGAGGTGTGTCCGGTGCTCGCCCTGCGCCTCGTCTCGCCCGAGCGCATGC
>VBKA01000085.1 GCA_005879815.1 Chloroflexota bacterium | reverse complement strand
GTCTCCATTGCTCACTGCTTCGTACACGACGTGCACGATGGCGCTGGACGACAGGACCTGCGCCGGTCGGAGGTGAGCAACCGTAGTGTCACTGGTGTAAGTCACCACGTTGACGGTCGCGCCAGCCGTGATCTGGGACCAGGCAATGATGTCGATCTCTGGTCCCTGGTATCCGGTGCCGCCGCCAAAGAGCTGGAAGTCATTAGCCGTAAGCACGATGCGGTCGGTGGAAGAGGCGAGCCCGGGATAGTCGGGCAAATCCCCGCCGGTGTCGATCGCATAGGTGTCCCACGCTCCGAGCGGGTCCGTCGTCTCAGAAATCGCAATGTTGAGGTAGTTCTGGGTGAAACCGGGGTTGAAGCTCACCACAACCCCCACCCATCGAGCGTGGAACGTGTCCCAGATGATCCGAGGGTCGGAGGGCGTCTGGTCACTTGGCAAGGCGAAGAGCGCCCAGTCGGGCAGAGTCTGGATGGCGGTACCGTTGCGCGTCGAGATCCGCACCGCCGAGTTCACGGCCTGGACCACGTAAGTGGCGTTGACGGCGACCCACGGATCGGGAGGCTCCTGCGCCGTGTCGTTGTCAGCCGCCGTCAGGCCCGGAAAGCTGGCCGCTGCGGTGGGTGGCGTCGCATTCACCAAGCGCGGCGCCAATCCGACGGTCGCGATGCGAGTTGGAGCGGTGGAGGTCGTCTTGCCCCGGAAGCCTGCGGAGAGACGTGGCAGGGTCGACCTGGACGCGCGCCGATGGGCTCGTGCCACCCGGGCCTTGTCGGCAAGTAATGCGCGGCCTCGATGGATCGCCGGCGCCCGGTCATGGCCTGCCGTCCAGGTGCCAAATCCCAGACCCGTCCTTGCATCGGTGGCCGACGGGAATGCGGCAAACGCGATGAGGACCAGCACATTCACAAGCGAGAGCAATTTGCCGGGCGCTTTGCCTCGGTCATTTCCAGGCGCGGCAGCAAGCAACGAGAAACGACGCATTGGGTTCCCTCCTAGTCCTCGTCGATCGCCAAGCTCGGGGCGACCAGATCCGAGGCGCAAGCATTGTCCCATCCCGGGTAACCCCAACCTCACCGAGGGCGTTCGGCTGCCGCCATCAACTCCTTACAG
The DNA here is from genome assembly GCA_005879815.1 of Chloroflexota bacterium. Taxonomy (GTDB): domain Bacteria; phylum Chloroflexota; class Limnocylindria; order QHBO01; family QHBO01; genus CF-82. Next base: position 5,056 of record VBKA01000085.1, on the reverse strand, counting down.
CTTCACGCGCTCCTTGGTCTCACGCTCGAGCTCGCGGCGCCGGTCGCGCTCGGCAATTGTGCGGCGCTTGTCGTGGACCTTCTTGCCGCGACCGATCCCGAGCTCGAGCTTCGCTCGCCCGTCGCGGATGTAGAGGCGCAAGGGGATGACGGTCAGGCCCTTGGCCTGGGTGCGCCCGACCAGCTCGGCGATCTGGTCCTTGTGCAGGAGGAGCTTTCGCGTCCGGCGGGGCTCGTGGTTGTAGCGATTGCCCTGCTCGTATGGCGCGATGTGGGCGCCGATCAGCCAGGCCTCGCCCTTCTCGATGCGCGCATAGGCATCCACCAGGTTCACGCGGCCGGCACGGATCGACTTGATCTCGGTGCCGGTCAGCACGATGCCCGCCTCGAGGGTCTCCTCGATGGCGTACTCGTGACGGGCTCGGCGGTTGAGAACGATGGTCTGCTCGGTCATCGGTCCAGCGGTTGGCGGTCGTCCGCGAAGGCGGTCGGACAAATGGAGAGAGCCGGCCGCATCAGCCGGCTCTCACCTCGCAACCACGCGAAGGGTGTGTTATCGCACCGCCTCGGTGGTGGCGTGACAGGGACTACTCACTGCACACCACCTCCTTTCGTTGCCGGGCATCCTAGCAGGCGGATGCGATGTGGCGCAATGACTCCTCCGCGCACCGCCCGGAGGTCTAGACGAACGCGGAGCGCAGGCCGCCGTTGTCCCAGCTGATCAGCGCCGCATCGGGCACAAAGGCGGTCGGACTGCCGGAAGGCACGGGCGAAGCGGGGCTGCCGGTCTGCTTGGCGAGGAAGGCGAGCGCCCGGTCGAGGACGAGGTCTTTCTCCGGAGGAGTTCCGGCTGGGATGGTGACGGCCACGTCGGGCTGCACCCCGTTCGGATGGACGCTGTCATGGTTGGGCGGGAACCAGCGGCTGATGGTGATCCGAACGCCGCCGCCGGCACCGTTCTGGAGCGGGGCCCAGATCTGGACGGTGTTCTTGCCGAAGGTGTGCTCCCCGATGAGCGTGGCCCGATGGAGCTCCTTGAGCGCGGCGCTGACGATCTCCGAGGCCGATGCGCTGCCGTTGTTGATCAGCACGACAACCGAAAGCTTCGGGTTGGTGGCGATGCCGTCTCCGAGCGCGGGCCAGGGCTTTACGGCACCACCCGTCGACTCCTGGGTGAAGATCGTTCCGGAGCTCACGAACTCGGACGCGATCTTCTGGGCGGAATAGATGTAGCCGCCGGGGTTGCCACGCAGGTCGAAGACGATCTGGGTGGCGCCCTTGTCGAGCAGGCCATTGAGCGCCGCGTGGAACTGGTCGGAGCTCGACTCGGAAAAGCCATGCAAGGCGATGTACCCGACATGGCCGTCCAGCATCTTTGACTCCACCTCCTGGGTCGTGATCTCCTCCCTGGTGATGGCCAGATCGAGCGTCCGGGCGTCCCGCTTGATGGTGAGCGTCACCTTGGTGCCCGATGGGCCCCGGACCTTGCTGATCTGGTCCTGGATGGTCGAGCCGATGACGCTCTTGCCGTCCACCGCGGTGACCACGTCGCCGGGTTGGAGGCCCGCCCGGTCGGCTGGCGAGCCGGAAATGGGGCTTACGACCACCAGGACGCAGTTGTCAGAGAGCGTGGCGCAGGCGGAGAGGTTGGCCGGCTCCTTGAGGTTCTTGACTGCCATCTCGGCGCCGATGCCGCTGAACTTGCCGGAGAGCGATCCCAGTGCCTGCTGGTAGTCCTGCGGGGACATGTACCCGCTGAACGGATCCTGGACGCCGTTCTGGAACATGCCCTGGATGGCGCCCTCGACGAGCTTGGTGTCGTCGAGCTTGTCGACGTAGTTGGACTTGAGCTTCTGGTAGGCCTCGCAGAAGGCGGCGAACGCGGTGCTCGGGGCCGAACAGGTCGCTGCCTGGCGATTGCCGCCGGCGGCGAGGTAACCGCCCGCGAAGAGGACCGCGCCAATAGAGGCGGCCAGGGCGAGTCCCACGATCCAGGTGGCGGTTGGAGTCCGGGCAGGCGCCTGTGAAGGCGTGGGCTGGACCGTTGAGTCGGGCACGGGATCGCCGGGCGCGGGTGGTTGCGTCGGCGGGTCGAGGGGTGTCATCTCAAGAGCCGCGCGAGTCTAGCATCGATCCGGTGCCGTCGCGCCGAGGCGCTAGGTCGCCAGGTACGAGCGGACGCTGATCCACGAGCCGATAGCCCCCACTGCCAGGCCCACCGCCAGGAGGAGGGCGGAGAGCGTGGCTAGGAATCGCGCACCGACGATGGTCGGCACCTTGAACACGTCGTACATGACCGGCTGGATGGGGTCCCACACGATCGCCACCAGCCCGATGGCCACCAGGGCGCCGATCAGGCCGCACAGGATCCCCTCGAGGATGAATGGCCAGCGGATGAAGGAGTCACTGGCACCCACCAGGCGCATGATCTCGATCTCGCCCGAGCGCGAGTAGACCGCGATGCGGATGGTGTTGACGATCATGAACAGGACCGTCAGCCCCACCAGCGCGATGGCCACCAGCCCGACCGTGCGCACGACGTTGATGACGCCGATCAGCTTGTCCAGCTCATCTTGCTTGGTCGTGATCTGGACCACCTCATGCCGATCGCGCAGTGCCGTGGCCACCGAGTCGCCCAGCTTCGGCTCGGTCAGCAGGATCTCGATGCTGGCGTAGATCGAGATGTGGTGCTCGGGGTCGTTGCCGAGGTCCAGCTTCTGCCCGCGCTGGGCATAGACCTCCTTCAGCCGCTCCATCGCCTGATTCGGGCTGACGTAGCTGACGTCCTTCACGCCGGGAAGGCTCCGCGCGTACGCGATGAGTGCGTCGCGCTGGGCGGGCGTCAGGTCCGCCTGGTCAGGTTTCCCGACCAGCTGCGCCGTGATGCCGACCTTGCTCTCGATGAACGAGAGGCCGCTGTTGAGACCGGTGATCACGATGTAGAGGCCGGAGAGGAGGACGAGCATCAGCACGACCGTGGCGGTCGTCGCCAGGCTCATCATGGCGTTGCGCCAGAAGCCCTGCCAGGCGCGCACCACGCTGAAGCCGATGAAGCGCAGGAAGCCCATCGGTCAGTACTCGCGCTCATAGGCGGCTTCCGGCTCGTCGCGCACGAGCTTCCCGTCTTCGAGTGCCAGCACCCGTCGCCGCATGGCGTTGACGATCTCCTGGTTGTGCGTCGCCATGAGCACCGTGGTGCCCAGCACGTTGATCTGGATCAGCAGCTGGATGATCTCCCAGCTGGTGACCGGGTCGAGGTTGCCGGTCGGCTCGTCGGCGATGAGGATCGCGGGGTCGTGGACCAGCGCACGAGCGATCGCAACGCGCTGCTGCTCCCCGCCAGAGAGCTGCGTCGGCAGGTGCTCCGCGTGCTGGTGAAGGCCGACCAGGTTGAGGAGCATGGGCACCCGCCGACGGATCTCGGCCCCGCCGGCGCCGGTCACCTCCAGGGCGAACGCGACATTCTCGAAGACGGTCTTGGCGGGCAGCAGCCGGAAGTCCTGGAAGACGATCCCGATCCGCCGTCGAAGGCGGGGCACCTCGCGTCGTCGGAGCCGTGCGAGGTCGCGGCCGGCGACGATCACCCGACCGGCGGTCGGCTGCACCTCGCGGATCAGGAGCTTGATGAACGTGGTCTTGCCAGCGCCGGAGGCACCCACCAGGAAGACGAAGTCGCCCCGCGGGATCGTGACGTCCACGTCGGAGAGGGCCGTCTTGCCGTTCGGGTACGTGACCGCGGCATCGAGCATGGTGATGACGGCATCGCGGCTCGCGGCCACGTCCTGGCGCGTCGCTTCGGGCGTCAGCTGCTCGGTCGTCATCGGTCTGGTCGTGACACTCATCGCGCCGCCTTCTGTCCGGCCTCACCGATCTTCGATCGGAGGTAGCCGTCGATGAACTCGTCGATCTCGCCATCCAGCACCGCCGTCGGATTCGAGGTCTCGACGCCGGTGCGCAGGTCCTTGACCATGGTGTACGGCTGCAGCACGTAGCTCCGGATCTGGTTCCCCCACCCCGCTTCGACGTGGACGCCGCGCAGCTGGGCCATCTCCGCCTCGCGCTCCTCCATCTTGCGCTCCACGAGTCGCGCCCGCAGGATCGCCATAGCGCGCTCCCGGTTCTGGATCTGGCTGCGCTCGTTCTGGCAGGTGACCACGATGCCCGTCGGCAGATGGGTGATGCGAACCGCCGAGTCGGTCTTGTTGACGTGCTGGCCGCCGGCGCCGGAGCTCCGGTAGGTGTCTACCCGAAGATCGTCGTCGCGGATCTCGACTTCGGTGTCCTCCGGCACCTCCGGCATGACCTCGACCAGTGCGAAGCTCGTGTGCCTGCGCTTCTGCGAGTCGAACGGGCTGATCCGCACCAGCCGGTGCACGCCACGCTCCGACTTCAGCCGGCCATACGCCCAGCGGCCGCTGACACTGAAGGTCACCGACTTGAGGCCGGCCTCCTCGCCCTCCGTCTGGTCCAGGATCTCCGTCTTGTACCGGTTGCGCTCTGCCCAGCGCAGGTACATGCGCAGCAGCATCTCGGCCCAATCCTGGCTCTCGGTGCCGCCCGCGCCGGCGTGCACCGACACGATCGCCGGGGAGGGGTCGTGCGGCTCGGAGAGGAGCAGCTGGCCCTCCATGCGCGACCAGTCCTGCTGCAGCGCTGCCAGGTCGCGCTCGAGATCAGGGGTCAACGACGCCGAGCCTGCGGGATCGTCTTCCGCCAGCTCCGCGAGCTCCGCGAGGCCGCGGGCGCGCTCTTCGAGACCACGCCATGCGCCGATCTCCTCGCGCAGCTCATCAGCGCGGCGCAGGAGCGCCTGCGCGGCGGCCTGGTCTTCCCAGAGCGAGGGATCCGCCGAGCGGCGGTCTAGCTCGTTGAGCTCGTTCTGCTTGGCGGGCAAGTCAAAGCCGCACCGCCGTATCGGCTACGAGGCGTGCCAGGCGCAGCGCCTCGTCCTTAATTCCGTCCAAGAGGTTCCACCACCGTCAGTTCGATCTCGGTCAGACGCACGCTCTTGTTGCGGACCTTCGCCGGGTTGACGCACGGGCAGTAGCTCTGACGTG
>VBKA01000285.1 GCA_005879815.1 Chloroflexota bacterium | reverse complement strand
GGAGGCGGCCCTCGTCGTCCTGCATGATGCCGCTCTCGGTCAGCTCCACGATCAGGTTGGCGGCCGGGAGCCCGGTGGCGGCCAGCGCATCGGCCACCCAATCGACGATCTTGGACTCGCGCAGCTGCCGCGCCGAGAGGTTGAAGCTCGCCTTGAGGTCCGGCCGGCCCGACTCGCGCCAGGCCTGGGCCTGGCGGCAGGTCTGCTCCAGGATCCAGCGACCGATGGGCACGATCAGACCGGTCTCCTCCGCCAGCGGAATGAACTCGCCCGGCCCCACCTCGCCGCGCACCGGGTGGCGCCAGCGTAGGAGCGCCTCGAAGGAATGGAGCTCACCCGTGGCGAGCTCATAGACCGGCTGGTAACGCAGGCGGAACTCGCCGCGCTCGAGCGCATGCTCGACGTCCGCGCGCAGCTCCAGGCGCGTGACCACCGCCGCGTGCATGCTCGCCTCGAAGATCTCGATCCGGCCCTTGCCGCGGCCCTTGGCGGTGTACATCGCAACGTCCGCGTTGCGGAGCAGCTCGTCCGCGTCCGAGGTATCGCTCGCGAAGCACACCCCCATGCTGGCGCCGATGTGCACCTGCTTGCTGGCTGCCTCGAACGGCTGCTGGAGCGAGGCCAGCAGCCGATCCGCGATGACGCCTACCTCCGTGAAGCTCGCCTCCTCGAGGAGGATGGCGAACTCGTCGCCGCCCAGGCGCGCCACGGTGTCCTCCGGCCGAAGGCAGGCGCGCAGGCGCTGCGAAACCTGGGTCAGCACCACGTCGCCCGCGATATGGCCGAGGCTGTCATTGATCGTCTTGAAGTCGTCGAGGTCCATGAACAGGACGCTCACGGTGCGGTCGCCTCTGCGCCGCATGGCGTGGTTGACGCGGTCGCTGAACAGGGCCCGATTGGCGAGCCCGGTAAGTGAGTCGTGGAAGGCCTGGTGGGTGAGCTGCTCCTCGAGGGTCTTGCGCTCGGTCACGTCGCGGTAGTTGACGACGATGCCGCGGATCGCCGGATCGTTGGTCATGTTGCGGCCGGTCGCCTCGAGCACGCGCCACGACCCATCCGCGTGCTTGCTGCGCAGCTCGAGGCTGCGCTGCGCGCCGGGGTGCGCGGCGATGTCGCCCAGCGCGGCCTGCACGAAGCTGACGTCATCCGGGTGGGTCAGCTCGAAGATCTGGCGCCCGAGCCGATCGTCGGGCCCGTAGCCGAGGACGCGCTCCACGGCGGGGCTCTGGTAGCTGACGGTGCCATCGGTCGAGATGATCAGGAAAACGTCCGACGAGTTGGTCACGAGGGACCGGAAGCGCTGCTCGCTGACGCGGAGGTCCTCGAGCAGCGCCAGCTCACGATCTGAGGCCTCGCGGGCGACGCTGGTGATGCGCCCACGCTCGCGGAGCAGCATGGTCTGGCGCACCACGCAGAGCAGGAGGACCACTGCCAGCAGGCCGTCTGCGGCGAGACCGATGCCCTCGTCGTGGCCTTTGGTCAGCAGTTCGTTGGCGACGATCAGCGTCGACGAGACGGCGACGGCGGCGAGCGGCAGCCAGCCGCGGAGCCTGGCCGCCATCTGTCGGAACCTGAGAGATGGGTCGAGCTCGGCGGTCCAGGTCGCCCACCCGAACCCGGCGATCAGGATGCCGCTGCCCTGGACGATGGTGTAAGGCGCCCAGGTGGTTGAGCCGGCAAGCGCCTCCCATGCGGAGCCGAGGACGATGGGGATGACGCCTAGCACGATCGCGATCCAGCCCGAGGTTCCGCGTCGCGGGGTGATTGCAAGATTGAGGACCACGGTTGCGCCCAACGTGCTGCTGAACATCACCGTGTAGGCGAGGGCGATGGCACCGCCGGAGCGATCGATCTGGCTTCCCAGCAGGACGAGGCTGGCCGCTCCGGCGGTGCAGAAGACCAGCGCCGAGTCGAGGGTGATCGCCAGCTGCTCGGCGTGCGGGTATCGCTTGCGAAGCACGATCCAACAGCACGCGCCGACGATGGTCATGATCCCGATGATGGGGATCGCATCGAAGACCGGGCTGAGGCGCAGGCCGCTCACCCTGGCCACGAGGTGCGCCATCTGACCGAACGCGTAGAAGAACGCCGCGCCGCCGAGGGTGAGGCGGACCTGGCGGTCGACCTCGGTCGTTGCCTCGCGCGCGCCGCGCACGGTCGCGGCGAGGGCCGCCATGCCGGTGATCAGGAGGGCGGCTGCGTTCCAGCCGGCGAGGTGCGCGACCTGGTCCGCGCGACCCAACATGGCGAAGGCGGCGACAAGTGCGGCGCCCGCGAAAAGGGGAGCGAGAAGCAGCTGCCAGCGCCGCCACACGCGCGGCGGAGCAAGCCCGCCGGCAAGCGAGAGAGTGGAGGCGGCGGCCATCGAGCGGAGGCTAGGCGGGGACTCCTATGCGGGCCATGGGCCATTGGAGTCATCCGGTCCTACGAGCGTGCGGGAGGGCGGCGCGGGTCGACTCAGAGGCCGATTCGCGGCATGACCGGCATCGGACCATTGGTGGCGGCCATGTGTGCAGCCACCGTCTCCAATGGTCCAACGAGCCACCCTCCCT
>VBKA01000103.1 GCA_005879815.1 Chloroflexota bacterium | reverse complement strand
CAGACGATCGACTCGACCGTTCGGCTGGTCCGCGTCGACGCCGGGCGCGAGGTCGCGTTCGAGGGGGAGTGGGCGGGCATGATTCGCCCGACGGGTCGCTACCTCGTCGAACCCACGGAAGACGGCACTCGCGTCACGCTCAACCCGCATCCCGACGTTCGGGGCATCGGTCGGATCCTCGCCCCGTTGGTGGCGCTCATGATCAAGCGCCTCAACCAACAGCACCTCGTCGCACTGCGTCGCGAGCTGGACCGCACCTGACCCTGCGGATGCGCCGAACAAGCGGCCGGCTTCTTGCGGCGCCCATGACTCCGGTCCACCCTTAGCCATCACCCAGGAGGAGAGCGATGCGGAAGCTGGTCGTCAGTGAATTCCTGACCCTCGACGGCGTCATGCAGGGGCCGGGTGACCCGGACGAGGATCGCAGCGGCGGGTTCGACCAGGGCGGCTGGCAGCTGGCCTTCTTTGACGACGTCCTTGGCCGCACCCTCCTAGAGGGCTTTGCCAACGCGGGCGGGTTCCTACTGGGCCGCCGGACCTACGACATCTTTGCTGCCTACTGGCCCAACCAGCCGGCGGAGGATCCAGTGGCCGGACCCCTGAACAGCCTCCCCAAGTACGTCGTCTCGACGAGCCTGCAGGAGCCTCTTGCCTGGCAGAACTCCAGCCTGATTAGCGGCAACGTTGCCGACGAGATCGCGAGCCTCAAGGATCAACCCGGTAAGGAGATCCAGGTCATCGGCAGCGGTGAGCTCGTGCAGACCTTGAACCGCGACGGGCTGGTCGACGAATACCGACTCATGATCCATCCCATCGTGCTGGGCAACGGCAAGCGCCTGTTCCGCGAGGCTGGGACGCCAGCCCGCATGCGCCTGGCCGACTCCAAGACGACCACCACCGGCGTGCTGATCCTCACGTATGAGCCGATGGCGGCGGCGGCACGAGCCGCGATCCCTGCGGCCGCGACAGCCAGCGCGAACCGATGACCAAGGTGGTTGCGAGCATCACCACCTCGTTGGATGGCTACATCACCGGACCCAACGATGGGCCGGGGCAGGGTCTGGGCGAGGGCGGAGAGCGGCTGCACTACTGGGTCTTCGGGGGACCTTGGTCATACGAGGAAGAGCCGACTGGCGAGGCAACCGGGGCCGACAAGGCCTACCTGGACGGGGCGATGGCTCGTCTCGGCGCCGTGGTCGGCGGTCGCAACACGTACGAGTCGGCCGAGGCGTGGGGCGGCAGCAATCCATGGCCGGTCCCGTTCTTCGTCGTAACGCACAGGCCCGAAGACGCTCCCGCCGGCGCAGGGTTTACCTTCGTGGACGGTCTGGAGGAGGCGATCGCGCGAGCCCGAGACGCCGCCGGGGAGAAGGACGTGTCGCTGATGGGCGGGGCGGATGTTATCCGCCAGGCGCTCCGCAGTGGACAGGTCGACGAGCTGTTCATCACCATCGCCCCGATCGTGCTGGGTGGCGGCAAGCGATTGTTCGAGGGGTTCGAGGAGACCTTCCGCCTCGAGCACCTCGGCGTCGTGCAATCGCCGTTCGCGACCCACATCCAGTACCGCGTCCTGCGCTGAGGGACCGTGGACGCCTACCTCGCTCGGCTGCCCACGGGCCAACGGGACGCCCTGCAACGGTTGCGGCTCCAGATCCGGCGCCTGCTCCCCGGCGCGGTCGAGACGATCAGCTACGGGATGCCGGCGTTCAAGGTCGGGAACCGCGCGGTGGTGTGGTTCGCGGGCTGGAAATCGCACTGCAGCGTCTACCCCCTGACCGATACGTTTGTCGTGGCGCACGCTGACGCGCTGCAAGGCTATCGGCGCACCAGGGGGAGTCTCCATTTCCAAGCGGATGCGCCACTGCCGGAGCCCCTCGTCGAGGAGCTGGTGCGGGCGCGCTTGGCCGACCTCGATCACGGGGAGAGAGGCGGCGCATGAGTACAGGCAAGGCAGCGGGGAACGGGAGTGGGCCATGCCGCTGACCGGGGACTACGCACCAAGCACGGCAAGCTGGGCCCGTCGACAGGCGGAGCGATACGAGGCGAGCAATGGCGTCGAGGCCGGCGACCTGCGCGGCCGCCCGATCATCGTGCTGACATCGGTCGGCGCCAGGACCGGCAAGCTCCGCAAGACAGCCCTGATGCGAGTCGAACACGATGGCCTCTATGCGGTGGTGGCATCGCTGGGAGGCGCGCCCAAGCATCCTGTCTGGTACTACAACCTCAAGGCTCATCCGCGCGTCGAACTTCAGGACGGACCGATGAAGCGCGACTTCGCGGCGCGCGAGGTGAGCGGCAACGAGAAGGCGCTCTGGTGGGAGCGAGCGGTCGAGGCCTGGCCGGACTATGCGCGGTACCAGGGCAAGACGGCGCGGCAGATCCCGGTGTTCGTTCTGGAACCCATCTAGCTCGGCTGGCTGCTAGCCGGACGACTTCGGACGGCGCGTCGCCTTCGGCTTCAGACTTCCAACCCAGGCCAGGCTGGCGGCAAACCACGGCCTCAGAGCTCCCGTATCGGCGAAGAGGGAATCCGGGACGTCGACGAATTCCTTCTGGATGACGCCGTACGCGACGTGAAGCGCGGTCTGGTGCTCCACCAGGAACCGGCTGCGGTCCTCGGGTGACAGGCGAAGCACCAGCGAGCCCGAGTCGGTCAGGTAGCTGGTCATGTGGCCGTTGAGCGATGTGTAGGGGATGGTCGCGCCCTTGCGAACGAGGTCGGGCTGGGTCGCGACCAGACGATCGAATGCGTCCAGGCGATCTGACGGTATCGACGTGGCGGTCGGCTTCGGCACTTGCGGCAACGATACGCTTGCCCCATGACCCTGAAGGTGAGCTGGGAGCAGGCCCTCGCGTGGCGCATGCGTCGCCAGCTGCTGGATCCGATTGGTCGCATGTCGGTCCCGGACGTCGTTCGCCGCCTGGGCGGCGTGCAGGCGCAGGTCGCGTCCTCCGCCGAGCTGGCTGTTCGGGTTCGTCGCCAGTCGTCGCGCGCCGGAGAGGTCAACCGCGCCCTCTCCGAGGGATTGCTCATCAAGACATGGGCGATGCGCGGGACGCTCCACCTGCTGACGCCTGAGGAGGGCGGCGCCTTCCTGTCGCTGTTGGCCGCCGGGCGGTCGTGGGAGCGGCCCAGCTGGGTGCGGTGGTTCGGCGTTGGCTCCAGGGAGATCGAGACCCTCCGCGCCGTAGTCCGCGAGGTGCTCGACGGCACCGTCATGACACGGGAAGAGCTGGTCGCTGCGGTCAGCGTGCAACCAGGGCTTGGTCATGTCGGCGACGAGCTGCGCTCAGGATGGGGAACCCTGTTGAAGCCGCTCGCCTGGCAGGGAGACCTGTGCTTCGGACCGATGCGTGGCAGCCGCGTGACGTTCATGCGCCCCGATCACGCGAGCTCGCGATGGGCCGGTGTGCCGGACCCCGATGATGCGGCTCCGACCGTCATCGGCGCCTACCTCAGGGCATACGGGCCGGCGACGGTCGAGAACTTCCGAAGTTTCATGGCGCGGGGCCGGATCAGCGCACGCCAGCTTCGGGGCTGGTTCGCGGCGGCCGCTGGCCGGTTGGCCGAGGTCGACGTGGACGGCGACCGCGCGTTGGTCCTGGCCGAGGACCAGGACGAGCTGGCGGCGACGAAGGCAAGCGCCGAGGTCCGTCTGCTGCCGGGCTTCGACCAGTACGTGATGGGTCCCGGGACCGAGGACGGGCATGTCGTGCCGGCGACGCGCCGATCGGCGGTGAGCAAGCAGAGCGGCTGGATCGCGCCGGTCGTGGTGCTCGGTGGCGTGGTACGCGGCACCTGGGAGCTGGACGGCGACATCGCCCGCATCTCCTGGTTCGGGGAGCAAGGGAGCCCACCGCGCGACGCATTTAAGGAAGAGGTCACTCGCTTGTCATCCATCCTGGAGCGCCCGCTCGGGACTGAGGTCCACCCGATCTAGCGCGCATTCGGCCCCGACCCGCACCCGCCGCGCAGACCTTGACGAACTACCTCCGGTGGTCCATAGTGCGCACCTTCACGCATATATGCGCACAGATGCGCACTCACGCGTGCGCAATGAAAGGAGCGCTCCGGTGCTCGTGGGAGAGCGGCGGCGCAAGATCATCGACATCCTGGAGTCCGACGATCGCGCCCAGGTCGGGGATCTTGCGGAGCGATTCGGCGTCTCGGAGTCCACGATCCGGCGCGATCTGCAGATCCTCTCCGAGAACGGGGTGGTGGAGCGGACACACGGTGGGGTCCTGCCACCCAGCCGCTTCGAGCCGTCGTTCGGCCAGAAGGAGACGGAGAACCGTGTGCAAAAGCGCGCGATCGCGCGGTACGCCGCGAGGCTCGTGGATCCGGGCCATACCGTCTTTCTCGACGGCGGCACCACGACCCTGGAGCTGGCGCGTGCCCTCCGTGCGCGGAACGACATCAGCGTCGCGTCGAATTCCATACCGATTGCCGTGGAGCTTGCCAATCACCCGCGCCTGATCCTGACGGGTGGCACTGTCAAGGAATCGACCCTGGCGCTTGTCGGTCCCATCGCCGAGCGCTCCATCGAGCAGATGCACGTGGACATCGCGTTCATCGGCATGAACGGCGTCTCGTCGACGGCCGGATTCACCACCCCGACCCTTGAGGAGGCGGCCACCAAGGCGCGGATGATCCGCGCCGGTCGGGTGGCCGTGGTGCTGGCCGACAGCAGCAAGCTCGGATTGGTGACCTTCGCCCACGTCGCCCAGCTCGACGAGGTGGATCTGTTGGTCACCGACGAAGCGGCATCGGCGTCGGAGATCGAGGACCTGCGATCCGCGGGGCTCGAGGTGCGGCTTTCACCGGAAGGACGCCAGGCGATCGCCTGATGCAGCCCATCGCCACCGTCACCCTCAACCCCGCGATCGACCGCACCGTCTGGGTCGAGGCGCTTGTGCCCGGGACGACGATTCGCACGGCTGACACGCGCGCCACCTTCGGCGGCAAGGGGATCAACGTGGCACGGGGCGCGGCTCGCATCGGGGCTCCGGTCATCGCCCTGGGGCTTGCCGGGGAGGACCAGGCGACGCCAATCGAGCGCTACCTCGACTCACTGGGCGTCCGGTCGCGCTTCATCCGCACCCCAGGCGAGACCCGGACGAACCTCAAGATCATCGAGCAGTCCAGTGGAAGGCTTACCGAGATCAACGGGAGCGGAGCGGAGGTCGGCCCGGATCAGGTCGATGCCCTCGAGCGTGAGCTTTTTTCGGTGGTGGATGAGGAGAACGCCGGGGCGGTCGTGTTCGCGGGGAGCGTGCCACTTGGGGTGGACCCGTCGGTCTACGCACGATGGACCGAGACGCTGCGCGCACGCTGGCCAAATCTGCGCGTGCTCGCCGACACCAGCGATGAAGCGCTGGAACACGTCGCGCGCGGCAATCCGTTCTTCCTGAAGCCAAACCGGGTCGAAGCGGCTGCCCTGACGGGACGACTCATCGAGACCGATGCGGACGCGAGCGAGGCAACCAGGGCAATCCTCGACCTTGGGGTTCGTGGCGTTCTGGTCTCTCTGGGATCCGCTGGCGCGGTGGCCGGGTGGGGGACCGGGGTGGAGCGCCTGCCCGCCAGCTCGATTGAAGTGCCGCCGGGGAAGCTCCAGACGACGGTCGGCGCGGGGGACGCCATGGTGGCGCGCATCGCCGTCGAGCTCGCGAAGCTGGATGGCTCCGACGTCGGCGAGGGGACCTTCTTTGCCATGTGCCGGCAGGCAGTCGCCGAGGCCGAGGCGCAGATCGGCGGCGTGGCGGCCTCACCAGAGCCGCCGGCCGACTCGTCCCGCTACACGCAGATCGTGCCAGCAGACAGCGAACCGCAGGGAGCGGTGCCAATGGTCGAGGGCTGATCGAGCGGCACCGGCCAATCAATCGGGCACGAGGAGGAAATAACACATGACGGCGTCTTCTCTCCCATTCGCCACGCCGACAACCGGCTCGGGGTGGCAGGCACGGCTCCAGCAGTTTGGCGGCTTCCTGGCCGGTATGGTCATGCCCAACATCGGGGCGTTCATCGCCTGGGGCCTGATCACCGCGCTCTTCATTCCCACCGGCTGGTTGCCCAACGAGACCTTCGCGAAGCTCGTTGGCCCGATGATCACGTTCCTGCTGCCGCTCCTGATCGGCTACACCGGCGGCAAGCTGGTATACGGCGATCGCGGCGCGGTGATCGGTGCGATCGCCACCACCGGGGTCGTGGTCGGCGCCGACATCCCCATGTTCCTCGCTCGCCGCATGGCTTCTCAAGCAGCTCGACCGTGCAACCCAGGACCGCGTCGCGGTCGGCTTCGAGATGCTCGTTGCCAACTTCTCGCTGGGCATCCTGGGCGGTGCGTTGGCGGTCCTGTCGCTGTTGGCCATCGGCCCAGTCGTGCAAGGGCTCTCGCAGTTCATGGCCAGCGTCGTGCAGGGCACCGTCAACCTTGGCGTCCTGCCGCTCGTCTCGATCTTCATCGAGCCAGGCAAGGTCCTGTTCCTGAACAACGCCATCAACCACGGCGTGCTGGACACGATCGGCGTGCAACAGTCGCTGGCGCACGGCAAGTCGTTGATGTTCATGCTGGAGACGAACCCAGGTCCCGGGCTCGGCCTCCTGCTCGCCTACTGGGCCTTCGGTCCGCGCTCGCTTAGGGCTTCGACTCCAGGGGCGATCATCATCCACTTCTTCGGCGGCATCCACGAGATCTACTTCCCGTACGTGCTGATGCGGCCGGTCTTGATCGTTGCGATGATCCTTGGCGGCATGGCAGGCATCGCGACGTTCGTCGCACTCGGAGCCGGGCTGGTCGCCTCGCCGTCCCCGGGGAGCATCTTCGCCGAGCTGGCCATGACGCCTCCTGGTGGGCAGCTGGCAACGCTGGCCGGCATCCTCGTCGGCTGCGTGGTGGCATTCGCCGCGGCCGCGGTGATCCTGCGGGCAACCGTTCGCGAGACGGCCGACGAGACGGCACCTGAATCGGCACCCGCCGCGGCTGGTTCGGCGGCATGAGCGCCATCGCGGCCGCCGACGTCCACAAGATCGTGCTGGCCTGCGAGGCCGGCATGGGCAGCAGCGCGCTGGTCGTCTCGCAGCTCAAGCGTCAGCTGGCGGGGCTGCCGGTCACGGTCGAGCATACGTCCGTGACCAGGATTCCGGCCGACGCGGACCTGGTGATCTGTCATCGCTCGCTCGCCGAGCGTGCCAGGCAGGTCGCGCCGGGCCACCCGGTGGTGGCGTTCGACACGTTCATCGGCGATCCGGTCTTCGCCAGGATCGCCGAGGCGCTGCGCTCCGGCGCGGCGATCGAGGCGTAGGCAGGGCATGGAGGTCCTGCCGCCCGAGGCCATCCGCCTCGGGTTGGCCGCTGGTTCCAAGGAGGATGCGATCCTGGCCACGGGTCGCATCCTCGAGGAGCTTGGCGCGGTCGATACGGGCTACGCCGATGCCATGCTCGAGCGCGAGCGAGGCATGTCCACTTCGGTGGGGGAGGGGTTCGCGATTCCGCACGGGACGGACGAGAGTCGGGTTCTCATCCGGAGAACGGCCCTCTCCTTCGCCCAGTTCCCGGCCGGCATCGACTGGGGTGAGGATCGCGTCTTCGTGTGCATTGGCATCGCTGCGCGCGACGACGCGCACCTCGAGATCCTGGCCAGCCTGGCCAACATCCTTATCGAACCGGAACACGCCACCCAGCTGCGAGAGGCCGCGGATCCGGACGTGGTCCTCGCGGTCCTGGCGCCGGCCATCGAGGAAGCGCCTCAGCCAGAACCTCGAGAGGCACCCCGAGAGGCACCTCAAGGGGCAACCTAAACCTGGGAGAAGGGCCATCAACACTGCACGCCTCTACGCGCCGGGTGACCTTCGGCTCGAGCCCCTCCCTGAGCCGGAAGCCGGCCCGGGAGACCTCGTCATCCGCGTCCTCGCCTGCGGCACGTGCGGGACGGACGTCAAGATCTTCCACCACGGTCATGCCAACATCACCCTGCCACGGGTCATGGGGCACGAGGTCGCCGGCGAGGTCGTGGAGGTCGGCACCGGCGTCGACGCGTGGCGCGTGGGCGACCGCGTGCAGGTCATCGCCGCCATCCCCGACGGATCGTGCTTCCAGTGTCGGCGTGGATTCCAGACCGTGTGCGAACACCTGGAGTCCATCGGCTACCACTATGACGGCGGCTTCGCCGAGCTCATGCGGGTCCCCGCCAAGATCCTGGCGGTGGATGGCGTCAACCGGATTCCCGACCAGATCGAACCAGCGGAGGCTGCGGTCACCGAGCCACTCGCCTGCGTCCTCAACGGGCAGGAGCTCGCCGGCGTGCACGACGGCGATTCGGTGGTCGTGGTCGGAGCAGGACCGATAGGCTGCCTCCACGTGCGCCTTGCGCGAGCGCGTGGGGCGGCTCAGGTCATGCTGATCGACGTCAATCCCTCTCGACTCGAGCTCGCCGCGCGGGTGCGGCCCGACGCGCTGATCGACGGCTCCAGCACCGATCCGATCGCCGCGGTTCGCGACCTGACCGAAGGCCGCGGTGCCGACGTGGTCATCACCGCGGCGGCATCCAAGCCGGCGCAGGAGCAGGCCCTGGCGATGGCGATGCCGCGAGGACGGGTCAGCCTGTTCGGAGGTCTGCCGAAGGACGACCCGATCATCCGAAGCGACTCAAACCTGATCCACTACCGGGAGCTGAGCGTTGTCGGCGCCTATGGGTCGGCGCCGCATCACAACCGGGAGGCGCTCGAGTTGATTGCTTCGGGACGCGTGCCGGTCGCCGACCTCCTGACCCATCGCCTGCCCCTGGATCGGGTGGCCGACGCGCTCCAGATCGTCGAGAAGGGTGACGGCATCAAGGTCGTCATCGAGCCCACCCACGCCGGCTGATCCGCGCCATGTGGCGGCCCGACAGCAGTCGTGTGCAGCCACGGTCTCCAATGGTCCATCAGGGTACGGGCGGAGCCGGACGTCAGCTTCCCGCCGCGGCGCCAACCGGCGATTCATACGCCCGACGCAGTTCGGCGACGTCGATCTTGCCCATCTTGAGCATTGCCTCCATCACCCGCTGCGCCTTGACCGGATCGGGGTCGCTCAGCATCTCACCCAGCGCCACCGGAACGACCTGCCACGAGAGGCCGTAGCGGTCCTTCAGCCAGCCGCAGGGCCCCGGCTCACCACCGGCGCCGAGCTTGTCCCACAGCTCGTCGACCTCCTGCTGGGTCTGGCAGTTGACGAGCAGCGAGGTCGCCTCGGTGAACCTGAACTCAGGACCGCCGTTGATGGCGTTGAAGTCCTGTCCCTCGAGCCGGAAATCAACCGTCATCACCATCCCCTCGGGACGAGGACCGGCTGAGCCGTAGCGGGCGATCTGCGTGATCTTCGAGTTGTTGAAGATCGAGCAGTAGAACTTGGCTGCCTCCTCTGCCTGGTCGTCGAACCAGAGGGAGGTGACGATCTTCTGCATCCTTACAAGACTCCTGTGCTGCATTGACGTCGCGAGCTGGGTCACATGCCCGGCTTTTCCTGCACCGCCCAGTTGTTGCCGTCTGGATCCTTGAGGAAGAAGAAGGTGTTCCATGGGCCGCCCGGTCCATCGGCCCATACCCCATCCTCGATGTGCTGGATGTTGGTCACCTCCACCCCACGGCCGACGAGCTCGGCGTGTGCGGCCTTGGCATCGGCCACCACCAGCTGGAGGCCCGGCGTGAGCCCGGTGCCGATGGTGACCGAGCAGGCCGACCCCGGCGGCGTCAGCTGGACGTTGCGAAAGTTCTCTCCCATGCGGTTGTCGACGTCGACGTTGAAGCCGAGCTTCTCGCTGTAGAACTGCTTGGCCCGATCGACATCGGAGACCGGGATCACCACCACTTCAAGCTTCCAGTCCATGGACCGTTCCTCCTGTGCACAGGCGATTCGATTGATCATGTTCTGCCGACCAGGGGCACGCGCGGATCTGGCTCCATTGCGGCCCAGCCTTCGCGCACCCAGTCGAGGTCGGGATCGAAGGAACAGGCCATCGTCCGGCGGTCGCCGGCGAGGGCGTTGAGGTAATACGCGTCATCACCATGCGTGGCGACGA
>VBKA01000102.1 GCA_005879815.1 Chloroflexota bacterium | reverse complement strand
TCGATTGGGATGGCAGCGAGACCCAGAACGACAAGGCCACAACTGCTGTCCACGGAGTCAGCGGAAACCCGGTGACCGACGGGATCGGCGCCATTCCGCTTGACCACAGCATCCTCGGAGCAAGCTTCGAGGATCGGATCACGCCGATAGCCCCGGCGACGGCGGCATTCACCGATGACTCGACAGCGGCCGATGGCCTCAACCTCGCCAGCGGTGCCTACAAGGTGATCTTCCTGGCCTTCCCACTGGAGGCGTATGGGACGGCGGCCGACAAAGCGGCCTTCATGACCAAGTCGTTCACCTACTTCGGTCCCTAAGCGTTCATCGCCGACAGCCTTTACAGGAAGGGCGGGCTCAGGCCCGCCCTTCCTGCTCGTCAGCCCGGCATTCACGGCGAACAAGGTCGAGCGCGGCGAACGCACCTCGTCGCAGCCGCTGGGCACCAGAGCCGTGGATGCGCACCTCGCGCCCCTCGAAGCCGATTCCAGGGGCCGCGAGGCTGACGGTCACGCGGCTGCGGCCGAGAGCCGCCTGCGCCCCCAGCCGGACCGTAAGGATCGCCTCGGCGGGTATCTCGCCTGGCTCCGGGCCCTCCTGCACCAGCGATCCGCCCAGGTAACGAGCCTCGCCCTCCGCAGGCTCATGGGCCGCCAGGATCGCCAGCAGGGCGCCATCGGTCCCGGACTCGATGGTCACCAGGGTGTGCACGCCGGCGCGCCGCAGGGCCGCCATCGCCACCCCGGGAAGCGTCTGCTCATCGGTCCCGTAGACGTCGTCGCCCAGGATCGCCAAGGCGCGCGCCATAGGCTCTTCGAGCCGCGCCGCTCCTGCCCGCGTGCTGAAGCGCAGGTGCACGCCGTCGTCACGCGCGTAGATCCCGGCCTCGATCCCTTCGCCGGGCACCTCGAGCAGGTCGCCGAGCCGCTCAGCCGCGGCAGATTCCCCAAGGCCGAAGGTCTTGACCGTACGCATGGCCAGCGGGAACAGCCGCAACCTTCGCTCGAGGCGCGGGACGACCTGCTCGCGCCACATCCGATGCATCTCGGCAGGCACGCCTGGCATGAGCACGACCGCGCGTCCGTTGCGCTCCACCCACCAGCCCGGCGCCGATCCGACCGGATTG
This sequence comes from Chloroflexota bacterium, assembly GCA_005879815.1. Taxonomy (GTDB): domain Bacteria; phylum Chloroflexota; class Limnocylindria; order QHBO01; family QHBO01; genus CF-82. Next base: position 6,146 of record VBKA01000102.1, on the reverse strand, counting down.
TCGAGCGGCTGCGCGGAGGGGATCAGCCTCGCCTGGTGGAGGTTGCTGACCGGCATGCGTCCGGCACCTCCGAAGCGTGCTCTGAGCCCCTCGGCCAGCTCCCGGTCCTCGACAAGCTCCTCGCCAAGGGCATCGGCCAGTCCCTCACGGGTCAGGTCGTCGTGGGTGGGGCCCAGGCCTCCCGTGGCGAAGACCACGTCGCCCCCCGCGAGGGCCTCCAAGAAAGCATCCGCGATGACCTTTCGGTCGTCGGGCAACTGCTGGACAGCCCGCAGCTCCATGCCCAGCCGTGCGAGCTCCTGCCCGAGGTAGGCGGCATTGGTGTCGACCGTCTCGCCGAGGAGCAGCTCGGAACCGATGCTGAGCAGGAGCGCGGTGGGCGCGGTCTCGGCCACGAACTGGAGCTAGCCGAACCGTTCGCGAAGGGGCTCGGCCACCTCGTGGGCGAGGCGTCGTAGGTGGTCGAAGATCCAGCCGGAGTCGAAGACGGGGAGCTCATCGGCCAGCTCCCAGGTGGCGAGCAGAGTGGGCCAGTCGACGTTGGTCTGGGACGTCTTGAAGCCGATCTTCACGGTGCGAGTCTATTCGGCCGCGGTCACCACGTCGCCGCGGGACCTCGGCGGCGCAGTGCGGCTACGATTGGGCTTCCGGATCGAGGAGATGCCCGTGACCGATCCTGCCCTGACCGTCGAGCGCGCACTGACCGATGAGCTGCGCGCCTGGCTGACCGAGAAGCTGCGCTATCCCGTTCTGGCAGTGCTCACCGACCAGGGCGCGCCCAGCCAGTCGGTGATGTGGTTCGACCTGGACCTGCAGCAGCCGGACACGATCCTGATGAACACCAAGGAGGGCCGCGCGAAGGCGCGCTACCTGCGGCGCGACCCGCGAGTCAGCCTGTGTTTCGAGGATGAGCTGACCTGGGTCGCCATGCACGGCCGCGTCGAGCTCGACGCGGACCCCGAGCGGGCGCTCGACGACATTCGCGCCCTCGCCGTGCGCTATGGCGACGACCCCGACGAGTTCAACGGCCAGCAGCGGCTCACCATCCGTCTCAAGGTGGAGAAAGTCATCCGGCATGGCTAAGCCGATCAAGCTGGGGATGCTGGCCTGGAACCAGTACACGGACTGGCCGGCGTTCCGCGAGGCGGCGGTCGCTGCCGACCGCCTCGGCTATGACGACCTCTGGACCTGGGACCACCTGTACCCGATCGTCGGCGCTCCGGACGGGCCCATGTTCGAGGGCTGGCTGAGCCTCGCCGCCTGGGCAGAGGCGACGCAGCACGCGCACATCGGCCTGATGGTCGGAGCCAACACCTTCCGGAACCCCGCGCTGGTCGCCAAGATGGCGACCACGCTGGATCACATCTCGAATGGGCGCGCGATCCTGGGGATCGGCGGCGCCTGGTTCGAGACCGAGCATCGCGCGTTCGGCTTCGAGTTCGGGCAGTCGCCCGGCGAGCGGCTGCGATGGCTCGACGAGGCTGTGCGAATCATGCGCGGGATGCTCGACGGCGAGGAGCCGTCCGGGGACGATCGTTACACGACGCGCGGCGTACGCAACATGCCGCCGCCCGTTCAGCGCCGGCTTCCCCTGCTGGTGGGCGGGGGAGGCGAGCGACGAACGCTGCGCACGGTGGCCAAATACGCGGATGCCTGCAACGTGGGTGGCGGCTTCGCCAACGTGAAGCACAAGGACGAGGTCCTGCGCCGCCACTGCGCGGAGGTGGGCCGCAACGAGGCTGAGATCGAACGCACGGTCGGCACCGGCGTGTGCGTCATCCGCGACGACCCCGCCGAGGCGCGGCGCGTCTTCGAGAAGCTCTTCGAGGGCAACGGTGGCGCGAGACCGTGGAGGGATCAGCCGGTCGGGAGCCCTGAGCAGATCGCCGAGATCCTGCGACCGTACCTGCAGATCGGCTTCCGGCACTTCGTCGTGGGTTTCCCATACCCATACGACGCGGAGACCATGGAGCGGCTGATCCGCGACGTGGTGCCCTTGCTCCAGGCCTGAGGTGAAGGTCACCCTGCTGGCCGGCGGGACCGGTGGGGCGAAGCTGGCCCACGGCTTCCAGCAGGTCCTGGCGCCCGGTGAGCTGACAGTCATCGTCAACGTCGCGGATGACACGGAGCTGTACGGGCTGCGGGTCAGCCCGGACGTGGACACCGTGCTCTACACGCTGGCCGGGCTTGCGAACGCCGAGACCGGCTGGGGGGTGAGCGGCGACACCTGGACTGCGCTGCAGATGCTCGGCCGATACGGCGAGCCGACCTGGTTCCGCGTCGGCGACGCCGACCTGGCGACGCACGTCCGGCGCGGGCACCTGCTTGCCGGTGGCGCTTCCCTGACCGATGCGACGCGGTCGATGGCGGAGGCCCTGGGGGTTGCGAGCCGCATCCTGCCGGCCACCGCCGATCGCGTACGAACCGTCCTGCAGACCGATGCCGGCGAGCTCGAGTTCCAGGACTACTTCGTTCGGCTTCGCCAGGAGCCAGAGGTGCTCAGCGTCCGATTTGACGGCATCGACCGCGCGCGCCCGACCGAGGAGGTGCGGATCGCCCTGGATTCGGCAGAGCTGATCGTCATCGCACCATCCAACCCCATCGTCAGCGTGGAGCCGATCCTGGCCTTGCCGGGCGTTCGCGAGACGATCCGGTCGGCCTCGGCGCGCAAGACGCGTCGCGTGGCGGTGAGCCCAATCGTCGCCGGCGCCGCGCTGAAGGGTCCGGCGGACCGCATGCTCGCGTCGCTTGGTCACGAGTCGAGCGCCCTCGGGGTTGCGCGCATGTACGCTGGCCTGATCGATGCATTCGTCATCGACGAAGTAGACGCGGAGCTGGCGCCGCCGGTCGAGCAGCTCGGGATGGAGGCGGTGGTGCTTCCGACCGTCATGCGCAGCGACGCCGACCGGGCGGCCCTGGCGCTCGCGCTGCTGCCGGCCTGAGCCTCGCTATGCTGCGTGGGTGACCAGCCGCGTCATCGTCCCGCACCGCGGATTGGCGGTGTCGAAGTCGCGCCTATCTCCGGTCCTCTCACCGGATGAGCGCGGCGAGCTGGCCGCCCACCTGCTGCGGCGCGTGCTGCGCATCGCGCGGCAGGCGGTGCCGGACGTCGTCGTCATCTCGCCGTCTGCGGACCTCGCTGACCTGGTGGAAGCCACCGGAGCGCGGCTCCTCGTCCAGCGGGGGATGGGCCTGAACGAGGGGCTCGACCAGGCTCGGGACGCTGCCATCGGCGACGGGGTCGAGACACTGGTCGTGCTGCACGGCGATCTCCCCGAGCTGGACGTTCCGGACATCCAGGCGCTCGTCGGGGCCTTGCCGCGCGACGGCGGTGTCGCGATCGCGCCCGACCGCCGCGGAACCGGCACCAACGCCCTGGTGCTCCGACCTCCGAATGCCATCCCCTTCCGGTTCGGGACCGACAGCCTCGCGGCACATCGGGATGCGGCGAAGTCAGGGGGCACGCCGCTGGCCATCGTTCGGCGTCCCGGCCTCGCCTTCGACCTCGACACCCCCGACGACCTGGGGGAGTGGCTGCGGAGCGGAGTCCTGGCGTGACCGCCAGGGTCGAGCTGCTGGCCCTTGACGGCATTCCCGAGATACGACCCGGCGACGACCTTGGGGCGATCATTGCCGGCGCGCTGCGCGACGGCGACATCGGTCTCCGGGAAGATGACGTCCTGGTCGTCACCCAGAAGGTCGTGTCCAAGGCGGAGGGGCGCGTGGTCGACCTGGCGTCGGTCAGCCCATCGCCGCGCGCGGTCGAGTTTGCGGAGCGCTGGGGGAAGGATCCGCGGCAGGTGGAGCTCGTCCTACGCGAATCCGCCGAAGTGCTGCGGATGGCGGATGGCGGGCTGATCATCAGCCGAACGCCACACGGCTTCGTGTGTGCCAACGCCGGCGTGGATCTCTCGAATGTCGGCGATGGCGAGGTGGCCACGCTGCTGCCGGTCGATCCCGATGCCTCCGCCCGGCGACTTGCCGAGCGGCTGTGGGACCTTGCGGGGATCCGCACGCCGGTGGTCATCTCCGACTCGTTCGGGCGCCCCTGGCGCAACGGCATCGTCAACGTCGCGATTGGTGTGGCCGGCCTGGCGCCCCTGCTCGACCTGCGTGGCCGGCCGGATGCCCAGGGGAGGCTGATGCGCTCGACAGTCATCGCGGTCGCAGACGAGCTGGCCTCGGCCTCGGAGCTGGCAGGGGGCAAGACCGACCAGCGACCGGTGGTTGTGGTGCGTGGCTACACCACAGAACGCGTTGAAAATGGGCATGGGGCCGCCGCGCTGGTGATGGATCGCGCGCACGACCTCTTCCCCTAGGCCTTCAGAACCGCCCCAGACCCCACTTCTTCGACATCGACGCCCCGAAGGGCTGGCACAGTCCCTGCTGCTTCCCCGCAGCGTGGCCGCGTCATCGAGACACGTCCAGCCGGCGAAGCGCGCGTCGCACGGACGGGATGCGCAGCACGCGCGTGCCCTTCAGCATCCGCGCGACGTCGACCATCGCTGCGCTACCCACGCGCGCCGGGTCCTCGGACGGTACCGGCTCGAGGCGCGACTGGCGCGCGGGGGGATGGCTGAGGTCTGGCGGGCTCGTGACGAGCGCAGCGGCCGCCGGGTAGCCGTCAAGCTCCTGCACCCGCACCTGCTTCCGGACCAGGCCTCGCGCGCCCGTCTCGCTTCGGAGGCGCGCGCGGTGGGCGGCCTCGATCACCCGGGCATCATTCGTGTGCTGGCCGCCGACGCTGGGGAGAGGCCGGCCGTCGTCCTCGAACTGGTCGAGGGTGAGCCGCTGTCGGCCCGCCTTGAACGCGACGGGCCCCTCGATCCGCGGGCCGCGGCCGAGATCGGCGCAGAGGTCGCGGAGGCGCTGTACCACGCCCACACGCGGGGCGTGATCCATCGCGACGTGAAGCCTGGAAACGTCCTCATCGGCACCGATGGCCGCGCACGCCTGGTCGACTTCGGCATTGCTCGGTTGCTGGGCGAGGTGCAGGAGCGAACAACCCAGACTGGCATGGTGATGGGCACGCTGCGTTACATGGCCCCGGAGCAGCTGGCCGGGAAGGAGGTCGGTCCGCGAGTCGACCTCTACGGTCTCGGCGCTCTGCTGTACGAGATGCTGTCCGGCCGGCCGCCGCATTCCGGATCGTCCCCCGCGGCCCTGCTGCGGGAGGACACGGACGGACCACCGGTCATGGACGGCATTGACGCCACGCTCGCGGCAGTGGTTGTTGCCTGCCTCCAGCCGCGGCCCGAGGACCGCCCGCGCCATGCCGGTGAGGTGGGGACCGCCTTGCGCGCGTGGCTCGCCGGAGATGCCTCCGGAGCCATCGCCCACATCACGAAGCACCAGGACGAGACCCTCACCCAGGCGCAGATGACGCCATCCGCGCCCGCGGCGCGGAGTGTTCGACATCGGCGGGTAGGTCGCCGCGTCGCAGCTATGGCCGGGGCCCTGGTTGCCGCCGCGGCTGTCCTGGTGGTGGCCGTGGCCCTCAGCGGACCGATGAAGATGGCGAGCGCGGCGGCGACACCGTTCCCAACGCCGATGGCGGCGCTTCCATCGTGGGCCGCGCAGCTCGCCGATAAGCAGCGCAGCGCCTGCGGCTCAGGACCGAGCGCGGCTGAGCTGGCGGCCATGAGCAGGGCGGCGGCCACGGAGCAGGTCACCGAAGCAATCGCCGACTGTAAGCCCGCGGGCGGCGAAGGTCGCGGTCACGGCAAGGAAAAGCACTGAGGTCTGCGGTTGCGCGCTTGATGCTCCCTCGCCGTCAACCAAGCGTCAGCCGAGGGCGGTGACGACCTCTTCAAGCGCATCGGTCACGGCGGCTGGATCGACCACCATGTGGAGATGAAGCCCCGGGACATGTCGAATCGGCCATCCGCGCTGCGCGAGTTCGTCGGCGGGCCTGTCATATGGCGGACCAAAGTAGATGTAGCCGCACGGCGAGTCATCCCATCCCGCTGCCACGTCGACGGTCTGTTCATACCGGGAGAGGGGGAGGCGCGGCTGCTCTCGGGTGATCGCGTCCCGCAGCTCGGGGTCTGGGGGAAACATCGGCGCGACGTCGGCTTCGTCCCACCATTCAGTCCAGCGGGGCAGCAATCCGTTCTTGGCCTTCGCGCGAAGTTGAGATAGGAAAT
>VBKA01000089.1 GCA_005879815.1 Chloroflexota bacterium | reverse complement strand
ACTTCAAGCTTCGGCCCGTGCCGTCCGTCCTGCCCGTGGTCCTCCCCGGACGGCTCGCGGGCCACCCGACCGGGGCGCCAGCTCACAGAGTCCCGGTCGAGCAGCATCCTAATACTTGGACCAGCGCTGCATAGATACTTTCGCCGCTGCTACAGTTCCCACAACACCGTTCCGGTCCTGCGCAGCACCCTGGAGGCCCGCCTGTGCCCACCGTCACCCGCGTTCGCAAGCAGCTGGCCGCTGATGGCACGCACTGGCACATCGAGGGAGTGTGCACCGAAGACGGCACGCATTATCCTCGCGCCGATGTTGCCGCCCGCATTGACGGCGGCGAGGGCTGGTTCTCGAGTGGTGGCGGCGCAGAGGCCAGGATCCGGACCATCGTGAGCTGCCCGATGCCCCCGTGCTCGGCCAGCCCGTACCTCACCACGGCGCCGGAGCACACCGCGGCCAACAACCTCGAGAACCTGCCCCGCTGCTGAACGTCGGTACCTTCAGGTGATTCCGCGCATTCAGCGCTGAACCCTAGCCTGCGGGGATGACGCCGTCCCCATCCTCGCCGGGCCGACTGCACCTCGTCCTGCAGCCGACCTTCGAGGAGGTCTACGAGCCGGACTTCCTCTCGGAGACGCCACTCATCCGGTTCGTCGCCTACGACCGGGAGCACAGGGTCTTCGGCTGGGTCCGCCTCGAGGCGGACCGGCTGACCGACCTGCTGAACAACTGCGACGAGCTTCATCTCGAAGACGTCGAGATCAGCGGCCACGAGGACGGAACGACGCGTGCCGCAGAGGAATTCGTGATCAGCCGGCGCGAGCTGGTGGCTGTCCACGCCAGCGGACCGGCGGGTGACGAGATGCAGCGCCGGCAGACACGCATCCATCCGGTCGCCCTGCAGTCGGGCGACTACCTGATCGGCGGGCATCTCCACGTGGCATCGGGCGCGGATCCCATGGCGAGCGTGCAAGGGCGGCCGGCCATGATTCCGCTCACCAAAGCCTGGATCGAGTATTGGGCCGGCGACGAACGTCGGCATCGGTCAACGGGCACCATCATCGTCAATCGCGACCAGGCGGACTGGATCCGCCTGGTCACCGAGCGTGAGCTGCTTGCGGGCTACCTGCGTCCCCTGCGATCGCGGTGAACAGCCGACCCATCAGCAACGCCCAGATCGGAAAGACGAGGAGGTAGCCGATTCCGCCGGCGTAGCTCAACGGGTGGTTCATCCCTCCCGCGAGCAGACCGATGCCGGCGAGCGCCCACCCGACGCCGGTCACCACGCCGAGCCAGCGCTGCCAGCCGAGCCAAGGACCGGCAAGCAGGCTCGCGCCAGCGATCCACAGCCCAATGACGACCTGAGCCACCGACTCGAGAGCCAGGCCGTCGGTGGCGGGCGCGCCATAGTCGAACGTCAGGGCTCCCAGGATGAAAAGGGCGTGGACGACGCCCCATCCCAGCACCGCGACCCAACCCGCAGTCTGAGCCGCGAGCGCCAGCGGCGTTGGCGTCAGGCCGCCCAGCTCCCAGAAGGCGAGCATGAGGGGCGCGATAGCCAGGGTCATGACCAGCACAGCTACGTCATTCAAGGTGCCCCATGGTTGGCCGATCCAGAAGAAGAGACCGATGGTCACCAGGCCTATCACTGCCGCAGCCGCGGCGACGTAGGCGGCCAGCCCGGCCCGCCGCACGATGCCTCGCGTTCCCGAACTCATGAGTCCGGCGACTGTGGCTTCAGTTCCCCCAGCGTGCGATAGAGACTGCGGCCAAAGAGGACGGCGATCACCAGCGACACGATCGCGGCGCTGAGATCCGCGCCCTCCCCGCTGCTCGGTCCAAGCGCCAGCAGCTCCAGTCCCTGCGCCAGGAGCGCGAGACCAACGACACCGAACAGAGCGCAGCCTGCCCCTGCAACCAGTCCATCCGGAAGGCGGCCCGGTCCCAGGGCGCCCCCGCGCCGCACGAGCATCCAGGTGCCAAGCAGGAGCAGGCCCAAAACGCCCGCGGCGAGGCGGTACGTGACGGTCTCGTCGGCGTGATGGAGGGCCGCCGCTTCCTCACAGCTCGCACTCGGAGGCGCGTACTCCTTCAGCTCCGCGCAGCGGTCCGCGGTATAGCTCACTTCCGGAAGGTCGCCCGCCACGAAGCGCGCGCCGAAGGCCGCCTGCATGCCCGCCGCGACGACGCCGCTGACACCGATCGAGAGGAATCCGACCCAGGCCAGAAAGAGCACCCCAACTGCCAGCGCGCGGGTCGTCGAAGGTGCCATCCGAGAATTCTGCACTTGTGGCCAGGGTTAGCATGCCGGCGATGGCCGGTCTGGTTGCCACGGTGCACGTCGCTCGCGAGCAGTTCCATCTCGCCTGGGACCGGTCCATCGAGCCCATCGCGACCGTCGCCAGCGGTGACGTCGTCGAGTTCGACGCGCTCGACGCCTCCTGCGGCCAGATCACCGCGGCCTCCACGGTCGCCGACCTGGCCAACCTCGATTTCTCGCGCGTCGACCAGGTGAACGGACCCATCGGCGTCGAGGGGGCAGAGCCAGGCGACAGTCTCGAGATCGAGCTGCTCGACTTCACACCTGCCGACTGGGGCTGGACCGCCAGCATCCCCGGCTTCGGGCTGCTGGCCGACGACTTCCCGGATCCGGCGCTGCGCATCACCCGCCTTGGCGAAGGAACGGCCGAGTTCCTGTCTGGCGTGAAGATCCCGCTCGCCCCCTTCTGCGGCGAGCTCGGCGTAGCTCCTCGCGAGGAGGGCGCCTTCTCGACCATTCCGCCAACCGCCCACGGCGGCAACATGGACACCAGGCACCTGACCGCCGGGACGCGGCTCTTTCTGCCGGTTGGCGCGCCCGGGGCGCGTTTCTCGCTCGGCGACGGCCACGCCGCCCAGGGCGACGGCGAGGTGTGCGGGACGGCCATCGAGACGCCGATGCGCGCCACCGTTCGTCTTACCGTGCGCAAGGACGTGCACGTCACCGCGCCGGAATTCCTGACGCCGGGCCCGTTGGCAGCCGCCACCAACATCGGTCCTTATTACGCGACCGATGGAGTCGGCCCTGAGCTAAGGGCGGCAGCCCAGGACGCGGTGCGCCGGATGATCGACTACCTCGGGCGCGAGCACGGCATCGGCTCCGTGGAGGCCTATCTCCTCTGCAGCGTCGGCTGCGACCTCAAGATCAGCGAGGTGGTCGACGCTCCGAACTGGATCGTGACTGCGTACTGCCCGCTCGCGATGTTCGCAGGCTAGCGCTCCTCCCCACCCTCGCCGCCGAAGACGTCTCCCATCCGCGCCAGGGCGTCGCGATTGCGTGTCCAGAGCCAGATGAAGACGATAATCCCAATGACCATCCAGGCACCCACGATCGGCGCGGTGAAGCGAAGCGCGTTCGTGTAAGGAGGCAGAGGCACGTCGAAAAGCGGGATGGTCAGCCCACCGATGACCGACATGATCGCCGGAATCATGGCCAGCACTCCGAGAACCGGCACCACGAGGTGCTTGAGCCAGTTGAACTCGTCGCGGCGCTCGCGCCAGTAGTAGCCCACGACCGCCGCATTGACCGCGATGTACATCCCCGCAAAGAGCAGGCCCAGCATGGTTCCGATGAACACATAGATGTTCAATGGTCCGCTGGCCTGATACGGATCGTCGGCCAGGATCAGGCCTCCGGCGACCGCCACAACGATGGCGACGATGGCCTGGAAGTGAATAGCGTTAACCGGCGTGCGATGCTGCGAGTGGATCGCCGCGAACCAGCGCGGCAACAGGCCCGATCGGCCCATCGAGAAGAGCGACCTGGTTGCCGCTGTCGCCCCGGAGTTGGCGTTGGCGAACGAGCTGTTGATGATGGCGAAGACCACCAGGATCCCGCCCAGGGTGCCGAGCACCTGGGTCGCCATGTAGCCCCACGGGTCCCCATTGTTGAACGTGACGAAGTCCTTCATCTTGTCCGGGCCAAAGAAGACGGTTGCGCCGTAGTAGTTGAAGACGTAGAAGGCGCCCACCGCGATGGTGGAGGCGATTACCGCCCACGGGATGCTGCGTCGTGGGTTCCGCGCCTCTTCACCGAGAGGGGCTGCCGCCTCGAAGCCGATGAATGCGAGCAGGCAGAAGATCATCCCCTGGAAAGCCGGCTGGACCCCGCCCGCGCCCGGGATGAACACATCGGCCGTGTTGCGCGATCCGGCGTTGACGATGAGGAGCAGTGAGATGAATACGAAGATCGCAATCTCAATGATCCCTAGCACGACGCCCGTCCGCGCAGAGATCTGGATTCCGGTGTAGATCAGCCACCACAGCAGGACACCGCATAGCACCGCCAGGACAACCCACAGGTATTGGAAGCCTTCACCGATGTGGAGGTAGGTCGTCAGGAAGATGCCGCCGTACAGGCCAAAGGCCGCGAGCAGGATTGGCGCAACCAGCGGCTCGGCCAGCGCGAAGGCCCAGGCCATCAGCCAGCCGAAGAAGGGGCCGAGCCCGCGCGTGACGTAGGTGTACATCCCGCCCGCGGAGGGAAGATGCTTCGCCAGCTGCCCAATGGAGTACGCCGTAAACAGGCAGGCGATCATCGCGAATACGACTGCGAGCGGCGTCAGCCGCCCGGCGAAGCCCGTCGCGGCGCCAATCGAGAGCGCGGTCGCCACGGCTGGCGCCATGTGCGTGATCGACTGGAAGAGGACCTCCGGCAGGCCGATGGCGTCGCGCTTGAGAGCGCTGCCTCCTTCGGCGGGGACGGTGGTGGCAGTCATGCCGCACTCCTTCGCGTCGGGGGCCCCCTCCAAGTCGCGGCCGCTCCGCGGGTGTGCCCTATCGTAGAAAGCGAGTCAAACAACGCGTGGACGGACAATGACCGATACGGGCCGACTGGAGACCTTCGCTGATGGCGTGTTCGCCATCGCCATCACCTTGCTCGTGCTGGGCATCCGAGTCCCCGATGCCCAGGAGAGCCTCGGACCCGTGCTGGCGAATCAGTGGCCATTCTTCTTCGCCTACGTGGTGAGCTTCCTGACCATCGGGATCATGTGGGTGCAGCACCACCGGCTCTTCACGGTCATCGGTCGCTCGAATCCGACCTTCGCCATGATCAACATAGTCTTCCTCATGTTCATCGCGTTCGTTCCGTTCCCGACCCAGATCCTGGCGCAACGGGTCTTTGTGGACCGGCAGGGCTGGCTCCTCGCGACGTTTCTGTACGGCGGCACCATGGTCGCCATCGCCATCCTGTTCAATGCGATCTGGGCCTACGCCGCCGCGAGAAATGGCCACCTGCTGCGCGAGAAGGTGGCCATCGCCGTTCGCGAGGTGGGCGCGCGGGGCTATTGGTCCGGCCCTCCGCTCTACGGCCTCATCACGCTGCTTGCGCTGGTGCATCCGGTCGTGAGCCTGATCGGATTCGCGGCATTCGCGGTCTACTGGGCGCTCCCCATCAGCGGCGTCATGAGTGGAGCCGATCGGGCCGACTGATCCACCTCACTCGGGCTCGACGTTCCCCGTGCTGCCGTCCACAGTGACGCGGGTCCCCGTTCGCAGTCGGGCCGTTGCGTCGCCGCAGCCAACGACCGCCGGAATGCCGAACTCACGCGCGATGATCGAAGCGTGAGCCGCGGCACTCCCCACGTCGGTCACGACGGCGACCGCCCTGGCGAAGAGCGGCGTCCAGGCCGGCGCGGTGACCGGCGCCACCAGCACTTCGCCGGCCTGCAGCTGATCGAACTCGGCAGGGCCGCGGATCACGCGAACCGGCCCGGTCGCTCGCCCTGGCGACGCCGGCACGCCAGAGACCAGGGCATCATCCGACGGCCGGGCACCGATCAACCCTGGGAAGCTGTCCCACACCCGCTGGATCAGCGGGTTCACGCGGCCGACGAGCGGCGGCGGCACCAAGCGGGCCTGGTCGGTCCGAATCGCTCGTCGAGCGGCCACGTCGACGGTTGGCGGAAGCGATGCCCCGTCGAGGGCGGTTAGTGCCTCCGCTCGCGTCAAGAAGAACACGTCGTCGGAGTCAGCAAGCACGCCGCGCCCCGCCAGCGCCTCGCCGATCCTGAGCACGGCCCGTCGCATGACCGGCCATGCGATGGTCAGCTCTTC
>VBKA01000088.1 GCA_005879815.1 Chloroflexota bacterium | reverse complement strand
CCGGCTCCGTGGGCACCGTCTCGGCCGTACGGGCGATGCGCGGCTGGGTCTCGGATTGCCCGGCCTCCGTTGCCGGTGCCGGCGTCGTTTCATCGCCGGGAGGCGGCCAGCCCGATGGCTCGGCCATGACGACTGCCACCTTCGCGAAGTCGGCGAGGGCGCGGCCAAGCTGCGGATCCTCGGTGCCGGCGCTGAAACGCGGCTTGAGCAGACTGAGCGACCAGCGGGTGCGGTGCTCGAGCGCCCACAGGCGGAATGTCTCCACCCGCAGGTCGACACCGCGAACGGCCTGCCAGGGAAAGACGCGGCCGTTGATGGCGAAGCGTGCCGTGGACGCGCGCGGACCGTAGCGGTAGTCGATCAGGCCGACCTCGGTTGCCACCAGCACCCGCCGCCCGTCGTCGTCACCACCCTCTTCGACCGCGTATACCGCGATCTCCTCCAGGCCCAGGGTGGCGAGGTGCTCGCGGACCCATCCGCACAGCTCCTCGGAAAGGAACGGCATCCTCGGCCAGTCGTCGAGTCGCACGCGACACCTCCGGGCGCAACGGTAGCCCATTGGATCCGAACCTGCGAGCGCTCCGGATATCCTGCAGCCTCATGCCCCCTGGTCCCATGAGCTTCAGCACCCGTTCGACGAGCGTCGCCGGCGCGCGACTCGGCAGGCTGGAGACGCCGCACGGCGTCGTCGACACGCCGCAGTTCATGCCCGTGGGCACCCAGGCATCGGTCAAGAGCTTGACCCCGGCCGACCTGCATGCCGCGGGCGCCCAGATCATCCTGGGCAACGCCTACCACCTTAGCCTTCGTCCCGGCGCCGATCGGATCGCGCGGCTGGGCGGGCTGCACAAGTTCATGGCCTGGGATGGACCCATTCTCACCGACTCTGGCGGCTTCCAGGTCTTCAGCCTGGCGCACCTGCGAGAGGTCGACGAAGGCGGGGTGATCTTCGCCAGCCACATCGATGGCGCGCCACATCGGCTCACACCGGAAGGCGCCATCGCCATCCAGGAGCAGCTCGGCTCGGACATCGCCATGGCCTTCGACCAGCTCGTCGATCCGGGTCTGGCAACCGTGGCGGTTGCCGACGCGATGGAGCGCACGCATCGCTGGGCAGAGCGGTCCCTGGCCGCTCACAGCCGCCCCAATCAGGCGCTGTTCGGCATCGTCCAGGGCGGCATCGATCCCGACCTTCGGCGTCGCTCGGTGTCGGCCATCGCCGAGCTGCCGTTCGACGGGATTGCAATCGGGGGCCTTTCGGTCGGGGAGTCGAAATCGGAGATGGGCGCGACGATGCGGGTCGTCGCGGATGCACTCGCGAACGATCCGCGCCCGCGATACCTGATGGGAGTCGGCTCCCCGCTCGACTTCTTCGTCGCGGTGGAGCACGGCGTCGACCTGTTCGATTGCGTGCTTCCCACCCGGGTGGCGCGCACCGGGCAGCTGTGGACCAGCCAGGGCAGGCTGAACATCCGCAACAGCCGCTTCCAGGACGACCCGGGCCCGGTCGATCCAGAGTGCCGTTGCGAGGCCTGCGCAACCTTCTCGCGCGCCTACCTCGCGCACCTCTTTCGAGCGGAGGAGCTGCTCGGTTATCGCCTCGCGACGGTCCACAACCTCACCTATACTCTCGACCTGATGCGCGGGATCCGCGCCGCTCTGGCGGACGGCTCCTTCGTGTCGCTGCGCGACGCCGTGCAGGCACGCTACGGGGACGCCGAGCGGGTTCCTAAGCCGCCGATAACAGACCGATAAGGCCACATCGGTCAGGCTGATAGAGAGCTCGACCGGATCCGATCGGAGGTTCGAAACCAGATGGGCAAGGGCCGAGATCGACCGCGCCACCAGGAGAAGCGCAAGCCCAAGGAGAAGGCGCCCAAGAGTCCGCCGACGACATCGGCCTATGAGCAACCGATGTCGGTCGAGGTGATCAAACCCAGGCGCAAGCCGCGCAGCGAGCCCGGCCAGAGCGAGTGAACCCATCGCCCGCCGGGAGCATGAGGGAAGGAGCCCCAAACGAGATGGATGCCCCGGTGGTCCAGCGGAGTGCCGACCGCAACGGCGATCGCAGTCGAGCGGTGGATGCCGCCATCCTGCAGATCGAGAAGCAGTTCGGGCGCGGCTCGATCATGCGCCTCGGCGACCGCGGTGCCATCGCGGTGGAGGTCATCCCCACGGGCTCCGTCGCGCTCGACCTGGCACTCGGTGTCGGCGGCGTGCCGCGCGGCCGGATCTCCGAGATCTACGGCCCCGAGTCAAGCGGCAAGACGACCCTCTGCTATCACATCGTGGGCAACGCCCAGCGCAACGGCGGCGTGGCGGCTTTCATCGATGCCGAGCATGCGCTCGACCCCGGTTACGCCAAGAACGTGGGCGTCAATGTGGACGAGCTGCTGGTCAGCCAGCCGGACACGGGAGAGCAGGCACTCGAGATCGCAGAAACGCTGATCCGGTCCAACGGCGTCGACGTGGTGGTCGTTGACTCGGTCGCCGCCCTGGTGCCACGCGCCGAGATCGAGGGTGAGATGGGGGACAGCTTCATGGGGCTGCAGGCGCGCCTCATGAGCCAGGCCCTCCGCAAGCTGACCGGCGCCATCAATCGGTCCAACACCGCGCTGGTCTTCACCAACCAGCTGCGCGAGAAGATCGGCGTCATGTTCGGCAACCCGGAGACGACACCCGGTGGTCGAGCCCTGAAGTTCTACGCGAGCATCCGGATGGACATCCGGCGCATCGAGACGCTCAAGACCGGGACCGATGCGGTCGGCTCCCGCACGCGCGTCAAGGTGGTGAAGAACAAGGTTGCCTCACCCTTCCGCGTCGCCGAGTTCGACATCATGTACAACGAGGGCATCAGCCGCGAAGGCGGGCTGCTCGACGTGGGCATCGCAGCCGGCATCCTGTCCAAGACCGGAGCGTGGTTCAACTATGGTGAGACGCGACTCGGACAGGGACGGGAGAACGCGCGCGACTTCCTGAAGGCCAACCAGGAGATCGCCACCAAGATCGAGGACGAGATTCGCGGCAAGGTGGCGACCATCGAGGTCGGAGTCGAGGGCATCAGCGAGGCGGAGTAGCTCCGCGCGTCGATGCGTCGCCGTCGCACGGGGAGCGAGACCGAGCCGCCTGGCGCTGAGGCGACCCTGGAGATCGCGGCCCGATTCCTCGGCACGCGGCCGCGAAGCCGCTGGGAGGTCGAGCGGCGGTTGCGGCGAGCACGCGCGAGTGATCCGACCATCCAGGGCACGCTCGACCATCTGGCCAGCCTCGGCCTCGTTGACGACCTGGCCTTCGCTCACTGGTGGGTCGAGCAGCGCGATCGTCATGCTCCGCGCGGTCGGCGCCTGGTGGAAGCCGAGCTGCGCCAGCATGGCATTGGATTGGACGTGATCGAGCTCCTCCGCGATGAGCTCGCGGCGCTCGAAACGCAAGCTCACGACTCGGGTGGCGTGCCGGGTGCAGAACGCGGAGAAGACATGGAGCTGCCGGTCAGCGAGGAAGAGCGCGCCCAGATCGCGCTGGCCCAGCACCTTCGAGGCCGACCGCTACCTGGTGATCGTCAGGCGCTCCAGCGGCTGGGGATGTTCCTGATGCGTCGCGGGTTCGATCCCGATACCGCGCGGTCCGCGCTTCGAGCGGCCGAGGATGCTGACGCGGACACCGTGGAGTGATGCGGCGGCCGCGCGAGAGCCGGAGTGATGCCACTACCATCGAGATGGTGACCAGTCACGGCGTCTCCGGGAAGAGGATGCTCAGGAAGGACCGATGCGCTTCGCGCTGATGACCGAGCCCCAGCAGGGGCTCTCCTACGATGAGATCCTGGCCGTCGCGCGGGCGGCGGAGGAGGCCGGCCTCGAGGCATTTCTGCGCTCCGACCACTACACCTCGTTCCCGGGCGAAGCGGGCCTGCCCACGACCGATGCCTGGGCGACACTTGCTGGCCTGGCGCGCGACACGACGGGAATCAGGCTCGGAGCCCTCGTCTCGCCGGTCACCTTCCGCATCCCCGGAAACCTCGCCAAGCTCGTCACCACCACCGACGAGATGAGCGGCGGGCGCATCGAGCTGGGGATGGGTGCGGGGTGGAACGAGCAGGAGCACCACGAGCTCGGAATCCCGTTTCCGCCGCTGGGCGAGCGCTACGATCGGCTCGAGGAGGCGCTGGCGATCATCCACGGCCTCTGGACCGAGCCGGACGGTTGGAGCTACGAAGGCAAGCACTGGCAAGTGCGCAATGCTCACTTTCGTCCGAGGCCCTCGTTCGGCGGCCGGCGGCACACACATCTCATCCTGGGTGGCGACGGGGGACCTCGGCTATCGCGCCTGGTAGCGACCTACGCCGACGAGTTCAATCGGCAGTCGGCGTCACCCGAGCGCGTGCGCGAGGCCTACGACAACGTGCGCCGTGCGTGCAGCACGATCGGTCGTGATCCGGAGACGGTCACCTTGTCGGCGATGGTCGGTGTCCTGGTGGGGGAGTCAGATCGCGACGTCAACGACCGCGTACGCACCATCCTTGAGATCACGAGAGCCGCGGGAGACGCGGAGGGGTGGTTGGCCGAGCGGCGCGGGCGCTGGATCATGGGCACGCCCGACGAAGTCTGGGAGCGCGTGCGCGCCCTGGAGGCTGCCGGGGTGCAGCGGATCATGCTCCAGGACTTTCTCCCCCGTGACCTGGAGATGGTCCGCCTCCTGGGGAACGTCTTCGCGACGGGTGCGGATACCTGACGCGACCTCCGATCGGCCGGCGCGCGCGAAGCGCTGCTCGGGCACACAAGTTGTGCGCGTCGGCCTGCAGATTTGAAAGGGGCGAATGTTCTCGCCCGGTCCCCTTCGACACCTGGCTGCCCTGTGAGCGCCTGCCTGGATCGCGCCGGGCATCCTTGCGGGGGGTTGGAGTACACTCGCCGTCTCGCTTGACCGTGCCTTCATCAATCCTCGCGGCCGAGCGGAACCTGACGAAATCTGACGCGCCGTATCGGCGCAACAGTGCCCAATGCGGGCTCCATTGACGGAGGGAGCCAGATTGCCGGAATCCGTCCTCGTCCTGATCGTGGCGGTGGTCGCCGCGCTGGTCGGCGCCGCCCTGGGGTACGCCGCCCGACGCCTCCTTGCCGCTTCGCGCGTCAAGCATGCCGAGTCCTATGCCGAGCGCATCATCGCCGAGGCGCGGGCCAAGCAGAAGGAGATCGTCCTCGAGGGCAAGGACTCGGTGCTCCAGCAGCAACGGGCCTCCGAGGAAGAAGCGCGCGAGAAACGGGCTGATCTCCAACGCCAGGAGCGCCTGCTGCTGGACCGATCAGAGAGTCTCGACCGCAAGCTCGAAGCACTCGAGCGCCGCGAGGCGGCGGCCGAGGAACGTCTCGGCGAGCTGGAGGGCGAGCGGGGCCAGATCGTGGAGCTCCGTCAACAACAGCTTGCGGCGCTCGAGCGGGTGAGCGGACTCTCCGTCTTCGAGGCTCGTGAATCGCTCATCCAACAGATCGTCGACGAGGCCGAGGCAGAGGCGCAGCATCGCGTCCGCGAGATCGAGCGGCGGGCGACCGAGGAGGGCGACGAGCGCGCGCGCCGGGTATTGACCACGATCATGCAGCGCATCGCGTCTGATCACACCTCGGAGGCGACGGTGACAGTTGTCGCCCTGCCGTCGGAAGAGATGAAGGGCCGAATCATCGGCCGCGAGGGTCGCAACATCCGCGCCCTCGAGCAGGCGACCGGCGTAGACCTCATCATCGACGACACCCCCGAGGCAGTGGTCCTTTCGGGCTTCGACCCGGTGCGCCGCGAAGTCGCCCGCATGGCGCTCACCAAGCTCATCTCCGACGGGCGCATCCATCCTGGCCGGATCGAGGAGACGGTCGCCAAGTGCCGGGCGGAGATCGAGGTCGTCATGCGCCAGGCCGGCGAGCAGGCGGCGTACGACGCGGCGGTGCCGGGCCTGCATCCGGAGCTCATCAAGCTCCTGGGACGGCTCAAGTACCGGACCAGCTACGGACAGAACGTGCTGAACCACTCCATCGAGACCGCGCACCTGTCCGCGATGCTGGCCGCTGAGATCGGCGCGAATGTGAACGAAGCCAAGAAGGGCGGCCTGCTGCATGACATCGGCAAGGCGGTCGACCACGAGGTGGAGGGACCGCACGCGCTGATCGGCGGCGAAATCGCCCAGCGCTACGGCGTCAATGCGGTGGTGTGCAACGCCATCGCCGCGCACCACCAGGAGGTCGAGCAGGGGAGCATCGAGGCCACAGTGGTCCAGATCGCAGACGCCATCAGCGCCTCGCGCCCGGGAGCCCGCGGAGAGAGCCTGGACAACTACGTGAAGCGCCTCGACGACCTGCAGCAGATCGCCGATAGCTTCCCCGGCGTCGAGCGCTCGTTCGCCATCCAGGCGGGGCGCGAGATCCGGATCCTCGTGCGACCGGAGGATATCGACGACATCGCATCCAGCCGCCTGGCCCGCGACGTGGTCAAGAAGATCGAGGA
>VBKA01000284.1:2869-3336 GCA_005879815.1 Chloroflexota bacterium | reverse complement strand
CGTCGGTCCCCGGGTGGCGTTCCGGGATCCATCGAAGCCTGCCTGGTCAGCGCCGCAACGGGTCTCCGCGAGCGTGGCGCCACGACCTTGTCGCTTGGCCTGGCACCGCTGGCAGGTCTCGATCCCCGCCACGGGTCACCGGTGGAGCGGGGGCTGGCCATTGGTGCGCGAATGATCCGGAGCGGCTACGACGTGTCGGGGCTGGCGTTCTTCAAGGCGAAGTTCGATCCACGCTGGGAGCCGCGCTACCTGGCGGTCGCCGGCCGCAGGCATCTCCCCGGGGTGCTGCTGGCGCTCCTGCGCCTGCACCTGGGCGGCTCTGCCGGCCTGCTCAGGGCAGGCCTGCGGCTGCGGCCCGCCGGGTGAAGGGAGTGGTGGTGACGGAGGCCGACGCGGGCGCGGCGCGTGGCCCTGCCATCGGCGCCGCCCGCTGGCACCTCGCGCGAGCGCTCGCCTGGCGGAACCGC
>VBKA01000284.1:0-2832 GCA_005879815.1 Chloroflexota bacterium | reverse complement strand
GAATCCTCGCCTTCCACTACTCCGGTGCCGCCTCCGGATCGCGTGACGCGTTCGTCTTCATGGGTTTCGACACCGACCGCGCCTACCTGCTCACCGCAGGCATGGGAGCGGCGCTCGGGGGTGCGTTGGCCGGACTTGTGGGCGGGCGGTGGCTCACCTGGCTATCCGGGGGGCTCGCGGGCCTCGTCGCTCTCTTCGGGCACACCTTCCTCGAGGAGACCAACCGAGCTCTCGGCGGTGCCGGCGGCGTAGGGCGATTCGACGGGCCTGGCTGGCTTATCACGACCGTCTCGTTGCTCGCGGCCGGATTGTTGGTCGGGCTCACGGCCGGCATCCTGGGAGGCCAGGCCCGCGCCGGTCTCGTCAGCGTGGGAGGCGGGGTCGTGCGGAGCTGGCGTGCGCGCGATGCGCGCGCCCTGCCGCGGGCGGGCCTCCTCGCAGTCATCACCATGGTCATCGCCCTGGCGGTGGCCGTTCCGGTCCTGGGCCAGCTGGTGAACTACGGCGCTGACTCTCTGATGCTATCCGGTGGCACCGCCGGAATCCCGATGACCGGCGAGGGAGGAAACCCGCCGATCCCAGCACCGGTGGCGGGTGTGACGGCGCCACCCGCGGCTTCCGCGCGTCCGAGTTCTGGGCCCACGCCAGCCGGCTCAATCGGCCAACCCTGGCTCGCCTGGCGCCCGCAGGGGGCTGGTTCGGTGGTCGAGCGGACCCTGCCGGCACCGTGGACTGGCGGCCGGAGCACCCGGGCGCAGTTCTCCATCTACCTGCCACCTGGATATGCATCCAGCGCGATTCACTATCCGGTCGTCTATGAGCTCCCATGGCCGATTGCGTTGTGGGACAACGGCGCCCACATTCGGCCAACACTCGACAGCCTGATCGACAGCGGCCAGCTGCCGGCGAGCATCTTCGTCTTCCTGAGCAGCGGCGGCGGCCCGTTCGTCGACAACGAATGCATCGACGCCGCAGGAGGCGTGGAGGCCTTCGACACGTTCGTCGCAACCGCCCTGGTGCCCTACATGGACGCGAGCTTCCGGACGATCGCCAGGCCCGCCGGGCGGACGCTGATGGGCGACTCGCAGGGGGGTTTCTGTGCGGCGAACGTGCTGCTGCATCACCCGGATCTCTTCCGCCAGGAGATCAGCTTCAGCGGCTACTACGCCGCGGCTCCGCTCCTTGGCATGAGCCCTAGCGCGCAAGCGCCATATGCCGGCAACAAGGCCCTCGAGCTGGCCAACTCCCCGGTCCTCATCGACGGCCGCGTCGCGCCGGCGCTCCGCCGGCAGATGCTCTTTGCGCTCGTCGCCTACCCTTCCGCGGCGTTCTACGGAAGCCAGTACCAGCAATTCTCCCGTCAGGCCCGAGGACTCGGATACCGGGTGGAACTGATCCCGACGCCCTACGGGCACTCGTGGCTGGGGGTGCGCGCAACCCTGGGTCCAGCACTGCTGACCGTCGCCAATCGCGAGGCGGCCGAAGGAGTCTTCCAGGGCCCTGCACGGCAATGGCGCGTCGGGGGACCCGAGATGGGCGTGGCACAATCGAGGCCGATGCCCGGCCGCTTGCGATCGTCCTTGGCGTGAACCTCATTGATCTGGCGGCACTCGCGATCCTGGCCACGACCGTGGCGCTGGGTGCGTGGGCTGGCCTCTTTCCGCAGCTCCTCGGCCTTGCTGGCGCGGCAGTTGGCTTCGTGCTGGCAGTCGTGGCAGCCGGTTCGCTGCACGCACCGCTGGCGCAGGTCGACCAGCCGATGCGCGCATTCCTGGCTGCAGCCGGCCTGGTGGGGCTGACCCTGGTCGGTGAGGCGGCGGGCTCGGCGATCGGCTCACGGATCCGGGCGGCGATGCACGCGAGCATGCTGGGCGGGCTGGACTTCGGGGGCGGCATGGTCGTCGGGCTTGGGCAGGGAATTCTCGCCATCTGGATCATGGCCGGCCTGGTCCTGGCCGGCGCCGCGCCAGGTCTGGAGCGCGCCGTCGGTGCATCGCTGGTGGTGCGATCCATCAACCGGGTGCTGCCACCTCCCGAGGGGGTCGCGCAGCAGCTCGCCTCCCTGCTGGGGCCCACAGAGCTGCCGAAGCTCTTCGCGGGTGTCGAGCCCTCGCCCGCACCGCCTCTCGAACTGCCAGGCAGCGGCACGGTGCGGGCGCTGGCGCAGTCCGCGGCGGCGAGCACGGTCCAGGTGGTTACCCTTGGCTGCGGCCGCGAACAGCTCGGCACGGGATTCTTCGTCGCCGAGCACGTCGTCGTGACCAACGCGCACGTCGTGGCCGGGGGAAGCTCGATCTCGGTCGCCCTGGCCGGAGTCACGCAGCGTGCGACCCTGGTCGCGTTCGACGCCCGCCAGGACGTGGCCGTGCTGCGCGTGGCTGCCATGACCGCGCCCGCCCTGCGGCTGGCGGGCAACCCGCCCGAGCGCGGAGCGCCGGCGGCGGCCCTGGGCCACCCTAGAGGTGGGCCGCTGGCGGTCATTCCGGCTGTCGTCACGGCGGAATTCACCGCCCTGGGGCCAGACATCTACGATCACGGGAGGGTCAGTCGCGCGATCGTCGAGGTGCGAGCCGACGTCCGGCGCGGCGACTCGGGCGGACCGTTGTTGACCGCCCCGGGCCTGGTCGGTGGCATCGTGTTCGGGGCCTCACGGACCTCGCCGGGCGTGGGATATGCCATTGCGGCCAACTCGGTGGCGGCAGAGGTCCGCGAGTCGAGCACGCGTACCGGCGCGGTGCCATCCGGCGCCTGCACGGCCGAATAGGAACAGCGAAGCGGCCGCTTCCGGCCGCGCCCGGCGTGTGGTCTAATCGCACCCCACCCCCGGAGGTG
>VBKA01000036.1 GCA_005879815.1 Chloroflexota bacterium | reverse complement strand
GCACGCCCGACCTCCGCGTGATCGAGCCCGCCGGGAACGTGGCGGACTACCGGCTGAGCGAGTACACGATCACCGGCGTCACTGAACCGAACTCGCGCATCACCGTCGACGGCCTGCGCGAGAACCCGGTCATCACCGCCGATGCCCAGGGGCACTTTTCGGTGATCGTCAAGCTCGTCCCCGGCTCCAACGTTATCACCCTGATCGCCAGCGACCCGCTGACCCAGCGCGAGTCGGCCAAGGTGACCCGGACGATCATCGTGGACGTTGGCGCCACGCCCACGCCGGGGGCCGGCGTGCTGGCGATCACCAGCCCCCGGAACGGCGCCAGCCTGACGGGCACCGTGCACCTGACTGGCACGGCAGCCGCCGGCAGCCAGGTGAGCGTCGAAGCGCGGCTTGCAACCCCGGCCGCGCCGAACTTTTCCGCAACTGACGGACTGGGGCGAACGGTCACCGTTCGGATGCCGCCCGCCGGCAATCGGGTGGATGCGCGGGCGACCGCAGGCCCCGATGGGACCTTCGCGGCGTCGTTGGCGCTCGCGCCCGGAACCTGGAACCTGAACGTGTCCGGCGGCGGCTCCCCCAAGCCGCTTGCCCGCAGGCTGGTCGTCAGGGCTGCGCCGAGCCTGACCGGGACGCTGCAGATCGCCGGCAGCCCCTCCTACGTCGAGCTGCTCCAGGACAACGTGCCGGCGTCGAGCGTCTCCGGACGCGTGGTCAAGCCGCCCAAGGTGGTTTCATTGAAGGCGAACGGGAGCATCATGGTGCGCTCGGGGAACGCCGGAGCCGTGAGCCTCACGATCAACGGCGTGTCGATGGGGGCCATGGGCGGGCCGGGCGAGGTCGTCACCTGGCGCATCGTGCTCACGCGTTGACGGGATAGGGGAGCGAGGGCCGAAGAAGAGCAGTGGCTGGGGAATCGAGCTTCGACGTCGTCAGCGACTTTGACCAGCAGGAGCTGGTGAACGCCCTCGACCAGGTGCGGCGCGAAATCGCCACCCGTTTCGACTTCAAGGGCAGCCGCTGCACGCTCGAGCTGGGCAAGACCGAGATCACGCTGACCGCCGACGACGAGTTCCGCGCGAAGGCGGTGCGTGACCTGGTCGAGTCCAAGGCTGTGCGGCGTGGCCTGTCGCTGAAGGTGTTCGACTGGGGCCGCATGGAGCCCGCTTCCGGTGGCACGGTGCGCCAGCAGATCGACCTGAAGCGAGGCCTCACCTCCGACCAGGCCAAGGAGCTCTCGAAGCGCATCCGCGATCGGTTCCCGAAGGTCAAGCCGGTCATCCAGGGCGACGCGGTGCGGGTCACGGCCAAGAGCAAGGACGAGCTGCAGGCGGTGATCGGTCACCTCCGGGCGCTCGACTACCCGGTCGCCCTGCAGTTCACCAACTACCGCTGACCGTTGACCGATGGCGATGACCCGGCCTCCGGACGATGCGGCGCTCGAGGCTCTGGCGCGGCGGCTCGGTGAGCTGCTCCGCGAGCGGCAGTGGCGGCTGGCGACGGCCGAGTCGTCGACCGGAGGGCTGATCGGGCACGCAATCACCATGATCTCTGGCGCCAGCGACTACTACGCCGGCGGCGCGATCTGCTACTCGAACCTGGCCAAGGAGAAGGAGCTTGGCGTGCCGGCGGCGCTGATCGCCGAGCACGGCGCGGTCAGCGCCGAGGTGGCGGCGGCCATGGCAGAGGGGGCGTGGCGGCGGTTCAGCGTCGACGTGGGGGTCTCGGTGACTGGCATCGCCGGTCCGGAAGGAGGCACGGCCGAGAAGCCGGTGGGGCTGCACTTCATCGGCGTCGCGCGGATTGGTCATCCGCCGGTCGTCGAGCGCCATCAGTTCGGCTTCGATCGCGACGGCAACCGCTCGGCCGCCGCGGCGGCGGCGCTCGAGCTGGCGATCCGAGAGGCATCGGCGTAGGCGCATGGTGCGGTCCGGCGAGCGCATCCATGTGATTGGCATCGCCGGATCGGGTGCGGCAGGGGTCGCGCTGCTGGCGCACCACGCTGGTGCCCGGGTGGATGGCTGCGACCTGGATGCGCCCTCGCCGTACACGCCTCCGCTGGAGGCTGCCGGAGTGCCGTTCGTGCGTGGCCACGACCCAGCCCACCTTCCCGGTGTCGATCGCGTAGCGATCACGCCCGCGCTGCGGGCCGTTCCTGACCTGGCGGAGCTGCAGGCCGCGCAGGCCGCCGGCTTGCCGGTCATCACCTGGCAGTGGCTGCTCGGCGAGCTCATGTCGCGCCCCTCGCACATCGGTCTGGCCGTCACAGGGACGCATGGCAAATCGACCACCACAGCGTTGCTCGGACATCTGCTGATCGCCGCCGGCATGGACCCAACCGTGGAGGTGGGCGCTTTCATGGCCGAATGGGGTGCCACCGTCCGGCCCGGCGCCGGAGCGCCTTTCCTGGTCGAGGCCGATGAGTTTGGCGACAACTTCCTCAACTACCACCCGGCGGCAGCGATCGTCACCAACGTGGAGATGGACCACCCTGACTTCTTCGCCGATCGCGCCGCAGTCCTCGCCAGCTTCGAGCGGTTCGTGCGGGGGATGGGGGAGGATCCTCGGGTCGGAGGTCGGCTGCTCCTTGCCGCGGCGGGGGATCCAGGCGCCGATGCCCTCGTCGAGCGACTGCGAGACTGGTCGGGACGGATCCTGCGCTACGGGGCGGGCGGCGAGGTCGAGGCGTCCGACGTGCGGTTCGAGCGCGGCCAGACGCGGTTCACGCTCTTCGACCTGCACTTCGAGGCTCCTCTGGCGGGGGAGCACAACGTCCTGAACGCCACCGCGGCGCTCACCCTGGCGCGCACCCTCGGTGCACCCCTTGACTCCCTGGTTGACGGCCTGCGGAGCTTCCCCGGGGCCGGGCGGCGCATGGAGCAGATCGCCGATACTGCCGGCGTCATCGTGTACGACGACTACGGACACCATCCGACCGAGGTACGCGCGGCGCTGGCAGCGGCGCGCCAGAACGTCGGCGATCGTCGCCTGTGGGCGGTGTTCGAGCCGCACATGTACTCGCGCACGCAGCTATTCCTCGACGAATTCTCGAGGAGCTTCACCGATGCCGACGAGGTGGTGATCGCCGACATCTTCGCCAGCCGCGACACGGAGGAGGCGATGCGATCGACGTCCGCAGCCGTGCTGGCCGATGCGATCGAGCGCGCCTCTGGTATCCCGGCCATCGCCACCGGCGACGTGGACACGACGGCGGCGTACGTCGCCGACCACCTGCGTGAGGGCGACGCGGTGCTGGTCATGGGCGCCGGCAAGTCGTACCGTATCGCCAAGGAGCTGGCACGCTCCCTGGTCGACGGCGTGTTGACCCGACCGCGCACCTTCGACCCGGCGGGTACCCAGTCGTGAGTGGCGCGCGTTCGGCGGTGCTGGGCGCGATCCTGGCGGTGGCCGTGGCGGTGAGTGAGCAGGGCCTCGTGCGCCTTGTCGACGCTTCAGGGGCCAAGGACCAGCCAGCCACCATCCTCGTCCTGCTGCTGGCGGCCTTCCTGGGCGTCCTCGCATTACCCGCACCCTCCAGCTGCCGGGAGCCGCGGCCCCGACGGCGCTGGTGGTCGGCTGGATCCTGGTGCCGCCGATCCTGGGCCTCATTCCGAGCGCTGCGACGCATCTCTTCGTGCGCTCAGCGGCCCTCAGCGTCTCCGAGGGCCTGGCGCTGGTGGTCGCGACCATCGCCGCCTCGATCACGCTCGGGGTCCCCGGGGAGCGCTGAGGCCATCGCGACAGACAGCTGTCATGACCGGGGTGGATACCTTGGGCGTGGCACGGCGATCAGGCTCGGGCGTTCAGCGACACGGGAGGTGGATACGCCTCGGCTTCCGCCTGCACGCGTCGGACACCGATGCCGGCGTGGACGCCCTCCTCGAGTGCTCTGGCGACCGATGGGTGGCGATCCTGACCGACGGTGGACGCACCGAGACGGGCCTCGGCGCAAGTGCCCGCACCGCGTTGACCGTGGCGCTCCAGTCCCTTGCGCCAGGATCGGCCGCGGCGCTCCTCTCGGATCCAGAGCTGTTCGCCGTCAGCTGGCGCATCCGCCAAGCCGTCTGACCCGGCGCCTGGCGTCTGCAGGAAGGCGTCGACCGACTGATCCGGCGACTATCCTCAACGCGTGACGAACTCGCCGCCCGCGCCGCCGCCTTCCCTTCCGGATTTCGTCGAACGCAACCACGTGGAGCTGGAGCGAATGCGTGCCATCGTCGAGCGGCTGGACGACGAGGGGCTGACACGTCTGGTCAACGAGAGCTGGACGGTGGCCGGCGTTCTGGGACACGTCGCCTTCTGGGACGGCCGCGCGCTGTTCCTGGCAGAGAAGCTCTCGCGGGGCGCTCCATTCACGCCATCCGACGAGGAGCCGGAAGACGTGGACTGGATCAACGACGCCAACCGGCCGCTGATCCACGCCATCGCGCCGCGTCGGGCGGCGGAGCTGGCGCTGCGTGTCGCCGAGCAGACGGACCAGCGCATGGCATCGTTGTCCCCGGACCTCGTGCGCCGGACTTGGCCCACAGACCCGTCGAGCCCGCTGAACCCGGTGCGCGCGGCTCACCGCGCCGAGCATCTCGATGAGATCGAGGCCTCTCTGCGCGAGTGATGCCCGTGGCCGTCGTCAACCCAACTACGCAACATAACTTCCATTTGCGGAAGTCCTACAACGGTCGAGAAGCTGGAGCTCCGCGGCCTCGGTACCAGGCTCGGACCTGACCAATGGGCTGCATCGGTCGACCTCGCGCGCGGCTAGGCTCGCGGCATGGAGCGCGATCGATTCCTTGGCGCCATCGGCTTGGCCGGCTTGGCGTTCGGGCTATTCGTGGTGATCGCCGGACGCCTTGGCGGTGAAGTCGAGCGCCTGATGAGCGCCTACGGGTCGCTGGTGATCCTGTCCGCCGCGTATCTGCTCGTGGGATTGACCGTGCGCAGGCTCCTTGCGCGCCGCGGCCAGCCGTCGCGAGGCCCCGTCGCCATCGTGACCGAGCGTCGCGTCTAGGCCTCGTTCCGAGCCTCGATCCCGGCCGCCCGCCGCTGGCGAAGCACCTCGAATGCCAGCAGCGCCGCAGATGTGGCGGCTCCGAGGGCGTGGGCGCCCCGGCGGCCGTACGGGATGCGCAGGAGGAGGTCGGCGCTGTCGGTGAATGAGCGCGTCACGCCGCGCCGTTCGCCACCCACCAGCAGCAGCAAGGGAACGGCCAGGTTGGCCTCGTGCACGAACGTCGCGTCGCTGCGGGTCGTCCCGGACGCCACGGTGAGTCCCGCTGCGCGACATTGCTCGGCGGCTTCCTCCGGACTGGTCACCTCAGCCGTCGGCAGCAGCTCCGATGCACCCGCCGACGCACGCGCCACGATCCCCGCCGCTCGCTCCCAGCTCCGCGTGCGGACGATCAGGCCGTCCGCCCCCGCGGCATACACCGCCCGGATCGCCTGCCCGAGGTTGTACGGATCCTCGATGCCGTCGAGCATCACCAGCAGCGGCACGCGACCGACCTGCGCCAGGAGCTGCGTTAGAGTGAGGTAGCTGCGTTCGCCGGCCAGCGCCACGACACCGCCGTGGGTCGTGCCGCTCACGAGCTGTCGCAGATCGCCGGGCGTCACGGGACGGATCGGAACCTGGTGATTGGCCGCCGTGCGGCGCAGGAAGCTGAGGCGTCGGTCGCCGGGTGCCACGGCGAGGATCTCGTGCACTGTCCGCACCCCGCCTGCCAGCGCAGCCTCGATCGAGACGCGCCCCTCCAGGACCACCGACGCATCGCCCGGCGGCGGGACCTGCCGCTTCACGTGGTGCTAGCCGGCTGGCGGTGGGCGGCTGCGGCCGTTCTGCGCGGGCTGTGCAGCGGCCGCCACCTCGGCCGCGATGGCATCGGGCAGGTGACCGCGGATCCGCACACCGCGCCTGGTGTAGCGCTCCTGGACGGCGCCGGTCGAACGGGCGCGGGCGACCAGCTCGCCGCGCTCGTACGGCACCACCGCGTCGACCTGCACCATTCGCGCCCGGAGGGCATCGGCCATCCGCGACAGGAGAGTCTCGATCCCCTCCCCCCTTGCGGCGCTGGCGAAGACCGCCTGCTCGCTGCCCGGCATCTCCGCCGCGGGCAGATGCGGCTCGAGTAGGTCGATCTTGTTGAAGACGGTGATGCGTGGCTTGTCTCCGGCGCCGAGCTCATCGAGCACGAGTTGCACCGCGGACTCCTGGCGCATGAAGTCCGGATCGGACGCATCGACGACCTCGAGCAACAGGTCGGCGCGCAGAACCTCCTCGAGCGTTGCCCTGAACGCGTCGACCAGGTCGTGCGGCAGCTTGTTGATGAACCCCACCGTATCGGTCACCACGACGCGCTGTCCAGTCGGCAGCGTGACCTGGCGCGAGGTGGGATCGAGCGTGGCGAAGAGCATGTCGGCCACGAACACATCCGCATCTGCCAGGCGGTTGAGGAGCGTGCTTTTGCCCGCGTTGGTGTACCCCACCAGGGCGACTGTGGCCACCTCGCTGCGCACTCGCTGGCGGGCCGCAGTCGCGCGCTGGCGCTTCACGTCGTCGAGCTGGCCGCGCACCTTCTTGATCTTCTCCCGGATCACTCGTCGGTCCGTCTCGAGCTGGGTCTCGCCGGGTCCCCGAGTGCCGATCCCGCCGCCGGTCCGTGAGAGATGGGTCCACATCCGCGTCAGGCGCGGCAGGTAGTACTCCAGCTGAGCCAGCTCGACCTGCAGCCTCCCTTCGTGGGTCCGGGCGTGCCGGGCGAAGATGTCGATGATCAGCGCCGAGCGGGCGAGCACCTTGCAGACGAGCAGTCGTTCGAGTGAACGCTGCTGGGTGGGGGTGATCTCGTCGTCGACGATCAGCACGTTGAACTGGCTCGCGCTCTTCTCATCGACAAGCTCAGCGGCGCGGCCCTTGCCGAAATACCACAACGGATCTGGCTCCGGTCGGCGCTGAAAGGCGGTGCCGACCACGGTGGCGCCCGCCGTCTCGGTCAGCGCCGCGAGCTCCGCCAGCGAGCGGGCCACCGGCCAGCCGCGATTCCGGCCGTCGAGGCCGATGAGGAACGCGCGCTCCTCCGGAATGGTGAGGTCGATGATGCGGTTGCGATCGGGCATTCGGCGCCTGATGGTAGCCGATTGAGCGTGGCCGGCGGCCGCGACGCTCAATCCGGCTGGCATGGCACCCGTACTTTCTGCCTAGTGCACGAGCGCACCGCGCTGTGCGATACCTGTGCTCGTCCAGGGGGTACCAGAAAGCGGCAATGTCCGACGCGACCCAGGCGCGACCACGCAGCGCCGGCGAGCCCCTTCGCGGACTCGCGGGACGCTTCGTGGTGGCCCTCGCGGCCAGCGGCTCAGCCGCCGCCGTGGCCTACCTTGGCCTGGGGGTCGTCCTTCACGATCTGATGCTGCAGGCCGGGATCGCCACCGTGCTGGCCGTGGTGTCGGTCGGCCTGATCCTGCAGTCCACCATCGTCGCGCCGCTCATCGCGTCGCGCGCCGAGCTCGAGGGGCGCTACGAGGCCGCGGTGGCCGAGGCGCTCCTGGATCCGCTCACCGGACTCGGCAACCATCGGGCCTTCCAGGAGGAGCTCGACCGCCAGGTGGAGCACGCGCAGCGCTATAGCGTCCCGGTCGCCCTGGTCCTGCTCGACCTCGACGAATTCAAGGCCGTCAATGACAAGAGCGGTCATGCCCAGGGAGACCGCACCCTGGCCGACTTTGGTCGGCTGGTACAGGCCACGGTGCGTCGGGTCGATCTTCCCTTCCGGATCGGCGGCGACGAATTCGCCATCCTGCTCCCCCACACCGATGCCGAGTCAGCCCGCATCGTCGCGCGCCGGCTGCTGGCGGGTGCGCTGCAGCCGCCACTCCCAGAACAGGGCCGTCGTCCTGTTTCCTTCTCGGCCGGCGTGTCGGCCATGCCCGACACCGCGCTGACGCGCAGCCAGCTCTATGCACAGGCCGACGCGGCCCTCTATGCCGCCAAGCACGCCGGCCGGACCGACGTGATCGTCTTCGACGCGAGCGAGGTGGCCATCGAGTCGGGCGCGGGTCCCGGATCCGCCGCGGCCATCGCCGAGGTGATCGCTCGAGGACAGCTGCGCCCTGTCTACCAGCCGATCGTCGAGCTGGGCAGCTTCACGGTGCTCGGCTACGAAGGCCTCATTCGGCCTGTCTCGCCAGCCCCGTTTGCCGATCCGATGGCGCTCTTCAGCGCGGCCGCCGCCAGCGGGCACCTGGTTGCGCTGGATATGACCTGCATCGAGACGATCGTTGCGGGGGCGCGCAACCTGCCCAATCAGCTGTTCCTGAGCGTGAATATCTCGCCTGGCACGGTCGAGTCGCCCGAATTCACGACGGCGGGCCTGCTCAGCATCCTGGCCCGCCACGGATTCCCTGCCAATCGCCTGGTGCTGGAGCTGACCGAGCGCGAGCCGATGGCCGATGTGGCGCAGGCTCGCGCAAAGCTGGAGACCTGCCAGCGCGCGGGCATCGGCCTGGCGGCCGACGACCTGGGCGTCGGCAACGCCGGGTTGCGCCTGCTCTCCGAGCTGCGCTTCGACGTCGTGAAGGTCGATCTCAGCCTCGTACAGCGCAGCGCCCCTGGAGCACCGTCCTCGGCCGTGGTCGGGTCGGTGGTCTCGTTCGCCGCACAGACCGGGGCCCTGGTGGTGGGCGAGGGAGTCGAGCACCAGGAGCAGGTGGCACAGCTGGCGAGCCTCGGCGTTCGTGCCGGGCAGGGCTTCTTCTTCGGACGGCCGGGCGACCTTCCCGAGCAGCCCTCGCTCGAATTCGGCGGGTACGGGGTGAACGCCGACGCCGTCGCCCAGCCGATGGCCGATTGGCGACAGTCGATTGGGCTGCCGACGCCGGTCGCCAGCGGAAGCTGAGCCGCTCGAGCTAGGCGATCAAGCGTACAAGCAGCTGCCGCGCCTGCTCGACGATCTGCGGGTCGGACGCGGGTCGGTCGCCGGCGGCGACCCACACGATGCGCGGATCGCGGCGGAACCAGGTGAGCTGGCGCTTGGCGTACTGCCGGGTCCGGCGCGCGGTGCTCGCCACCGCCTCATCCAGGGTCAGGGTTCCGGCCAGGTGTCGCACGGCTTCCGCGTAGCCGTGGCTCCTCAGCGCGGCGCTGTCCGAGGAATATCCGGCGGCCAGCAGCGCCTGCACCTCAGTGAGCAGGCCCGCGTCGAAGAGCGAGGCCGTGCGGAGATGGATGCGCCGAGAGAGCTCGGGCCGAGGCCGGCTGATGCCGATCAGCGCCAGCCGGCCCGGGTAGGGCGTGGAGCGCGGCAGTTGCGTTCGCCCAGCCGATTCTGCCCGCTCGAGCGCCCGCAGCACACGGCGCGGGTTGCGGAGGTCCGTCCGTTCGGCAGCCTTCGGATCGATCCGGGCCAGTCGTTCGGCGAGAGTCGCCAACCCCTCTGTCTCGACCTCGGCCGCCAGCCGCTCTCGAATCTCCGGTGACCACGGCTGCGAGGCGAAGTCATAGCCATCCACCAGCGCCGACACGTACAGGCCTGTCCCTCCCACCACCAACGGGATCCGGCCGCGTCCCGCGATCTCGTCGACCAGCGGCCGCGCCTGGGCCAGCCAGTCGGCGACCGTGAACGGTTCGTCGGGGTCGGCCAGATCCAGCAGGTGGTGCGGCACCGCACGGCGATCGGCGGCACTTGGCTTGGCGGTCCCGATCGACAACCCGCGGAAGAGCTGGCGTGAATCGGCGACCAGGATCTCGATCGGCAGCCGCGTCGCGATGGCCATCGCCAGCTCCGACTTGCCGGAGGCCGTCGGTCCCAGGATGGCCGCGATCGGGGGCGCCGCCGGGTCGCTTCGGCCGGCACTGCTGCGGCCTGGCACACGCCGGCCAGCGGCCGGCGCCATCGGTCTAGTCGACCTCCACGAGGCGCTGGACCTGCTGAATCGAGGTCGCTCGACCGCTGGTGCGGTACGCCTCGACTACCACGGCGTTGAGCATCACCGGCCCCTCCCCCACCTCGAGTCGCGTTGGCAGATGTCGCAGGAATCGGGGCAACACCGTCTCTACGCTGAACCCGATGATCGAATCGCGCGGGCCGGTCATGCCCAGGTCGCTGACGTAGGCGGTGCCGCGCGGCAGGAGCCTGGCGTCCGCGGTTGGGACGTGGGTATGGGTACCGACCACCGCGCTGACCCGACCGTCCAGGTACCAGCCCATCGCGTTCTTCTCGCTGGTGATCTCGCAGTGAAAGTCGACGAGCCGCACGGGTGGCAGTGGCTCGGCCGCTCCGTC
>VBKA01000035.1 GCA_005879815.1 Chloroflexota bacterium | reverse complement strand
GATGTCACGCTGCTACATGCACGATCGGTGCCGGATCGAGGAGCGGAGGCTACTCCCCGTGCCCGGCGGGCCAGGTTCCCATCACCTGGCGCAAGATGGCGAACTCGCCGGTGTGGTACGCGTTGTGGTCGCCGATGATCCGCACTCCGCGCGCCAGCGTGTGGCCGGGCGTGCGCGGGATTGGCGCCAGGATGTCTCGCTCCCGGTCCTCGACCATGGCCCGCAGCTCGGAGCGATCCCCGAGGAAGCCCGCGACCGAGGCGTCCCACTGCTCAGGGCTCGCCGTCGCCTCTCGCTCAGGCCAGAAGTCCACCGGCCAGATACCCGGGGAATAATCCGTCACCGTCACGTACTCGAGCATGTCGCGTTGCGTCAGCCGCACGTGCTCGACCAGGTGCCACGGGGTGTAGTGCATGTTCGGCGGGAACGCGTTGATCGCATCCATCGGGAAGTCCGCCACCGCCTCCTCGAAGGGCATGTGGGCGCCGACGCCCTCGAGCAGCCGGATGAGCTGCTCGCGGTAGGGCTGGTCAACCGGGTCCATCGGTCTAGTCGCGGATGCGGAAGTTCCGAACCGCGATCGCCAGCATCACCACGCCAAAGGCCAGCAGGATGGCGGCTTCGACGACGATCGGCAGCACGGTGTCGAAGACGGTGAGGCCTATCCGGTCGAGCGCGGACGACGGCAGGCCCGCGCCGCCCAGGACCACGCGACGCAGCGGATCCATCCCGTAGGCCGCTGGATCGAGTCGCGTCAGGACCGTCATCCATGCCGGGAGCCCGCTCAGCGGGAAGAGCGCGCCCGACAGGAAGAACATCGGCATCATCAGGAAGTTCATCACCACCTGGAAGCCCTGCATCGAGCGCATGCGCGAGGCGATCGCCACACCCATTGAGGACAGGGCGAAGGCGAGCACGAAGACGAGCGGCACCAGCGCGACTACGGATCCCAGCGTCAGCTTCACGCCGATGAGCGGCGCCAGGATCAGCAGGATCAAGCCCTGCACCATCGCCTGGGTCGCGCCTCCGAGTGACTTACCGATGGCGACCGCGGAGCGGTCGATGGGCGCCACCAGCACCTCCTTGAGGAACCCGAACTCCCGGTCCCAGACGATGCTCATCGCGCCGAAGATGGCTGAGAAGAGCACCGACATGCCGATGATTCCCGGAAAGATGAACTGCGTGTAGGTGAGCCCAGCTGCGGCGGCAGCCGGTCCCGCGAAGCCGCCACCGGCGCCGGATAGCGCAGAGCTGAGGCCCGTGCCGAACACGATCAGGAACAGCAGCGGCTGCACCAGCGACGTGAGCAGCCTGGTCCGGTCGCGCCAGTAACGCAGCACGTCGCGGTACCAGATGATGTAGATCGCCCTGAGGGTCGGCCACAGCGTGCCCCGCCGGCGGCCGCGCTCGTCGGCAGGTGTGCCGACCATGACGCCGTTGGGTGTGCTCATCGTCGTCCTCTCCCCATCCAGGCCCTGCCCATCATGCGCATCATGTCGGTTGAGCTGCCCTCCTCCTCGCGGATGGCACGTCCGGTCAGCTTCAGGAACACGTCGTCAAGGCTCGGGCGCCGGAAGGCCACCGATGTCACCTCGACGCTCGTCTCGCGGACAAGGCGTGGAACGAAGGCAGCGCCGTCTGGAACCTCGACGCGTAGCGTGCCGTTGTCGGCGATTGGCTTCGCGCCGGCGATCGCCTCGATCTCGGGGAGCGCCGCGAGGTTGTCACTGGTGGTGATGCTGACCACGTCGCCGCCGACCATCTTCTTCAGCTCGTCGGGCGTCCCGACCGCCTGGATCTGGCCGTGGTCGATGATGGCGATCCGGCCGCAGTACTCGGCCTCGTCCATGTAGTGAGTGGTCATGAAGATTGTCACCCCGGCCTTTTTGGGCAGCTCGGCCAGGTAGCCCCAGATGTGACGTCGGGTCTGGGGGTCGAGACCGATGGTCGGCTCGTCGAGGAAGAGGACGTCGGGGGTGTGCAGCATGCCCCGCGCAATCTCCAGCCGGCGTCGCATGCCACCTGAGTAGGTCATCACCACCGAGTCGGCCCGATCGGTCAGGTCGACCATCTCGAGCACCTCGGCGATGCGCTGCTTGCGGACGCTCGCGGGCACGTCGTAGATGAACGCGTGGAACTCCAGGTTCTCGCGCGCCGTGAGCTGATGGTCCAATGACGGGTCCTGGAAGACGAGGCCAATCCGCGAGCGGACTGCCGCGGGATCGTGGTCGACGTCGATGCCCGCCACGCTGGCGGCGCCGGAGGTCGCCCGCAGCAGCGTGCACAGGATGTTGATCGTCGTCGACTTGCCGGCGCCATTCGGCCCGAGGAAGCCGAAGATCTCTCCCTGTTGAACGTCGAGGTCGATGCCGCGCACGGCCTCGACCGGGCCGAAGCTCTTAACGAGGTTGTGCACCGAGATGACTGCCTGCTCAGCCATTAGCGGCCGATCCCCGCGCCAGCCCCTGCCAGCGCGGCGTTCATGGCATGGCGTCGCTCCTCGAGCCAGCCCAGGACGCTTCCCGCCACCTCAGGCCAGGTCGCGGAGCCCATCACCAACCCGAAGTGGCTGGCGCTCGCGAAGTACTCGTACGTGCCTCCCAGCAGATCAGCGGTCATGCGTGCCTCTGAAGGGTGGATGACGTCGTCCAGACCTGCACCGATGACCAGGGTCGGGACGTTGATCCGCGATGGATCGACCTCTACTCCGAGCATCCGTTCGCGGCGAGCACTCCCCGATTCTCGCGCGCCGGCGAGCATCTCCTGCATCTTGCTCAGCTCGCCTTCGCTCAGGTCGGGCAGCCCCGAGCGGAGCTCGTCCGTGGGCGCGATCCAGCCCCACCAGCGCGCGTCGTAGACGTCAGGAACGGACTTCAGCTCCTCATCATCCGGGCGACGCGGGAGCGCCGCCGCCGGCGGCGAGGGAGCCAGCAGCACGAGGCCCAGGACCGGATTCCGCTCGGCGTAGAGCAGGGTCGCGAGCGCGCCCATGCCCCAGGCGATGACCACCGGTGGCCGGCCGAGCTGGCGAATCGCGACGCCGATGTCGTCCGCGAAGTCGCGCATGCTGGTCGACGCCAGGTCGGCGAGGTCCGAGGTGTAGTGGCCGCGGAAGTTCATGGCGTGCGCCTCCCAGCCCCGCTCGGCGAAGTAAGCCGCGAAGCTGGACCACAACCACGACCCGGTGAGGACCCCATGCACCAGCAGCAGGGGTGGCTTGCGCGATCGGCGCTCGGGCTGGTGGGTCTCGACGTAGATTCCCTCCGGCTCGATGTAGACCTCGTCTCGCTTGATCGCCTGGACCATGCGCGCTACTCGTCCTCCAATGGATAGAAAGCCATTCCGGTGAGGAGCTTGGGATAGAAATAGGTGGCCTTCTCCGGCATCACGTCACCGGCGGTCGCCACGGCGGCGAGCTCATCCAGCCGGGGCGCTCGCACCAGGAAGGCGGCCTGCGACTGGCCCGAGCGGACCTGGGCAAGTGCGTCGGCGGGATCGGTAGTGTAGAGGATGCGCTTTCCGGCCTCGCCTGGCTCGAGGCCCAGTTGGTCCCGGAGCAGGGCGCTGTGCAGGACGCTCAGGTCGAGGCGCTGAACCACTGTGCTGAGGGGCTCGCGACGCATCCGATCACGGACACCGTCCCGGTCACCGATCAACAGGTAGCTCGAGCCATCGTCCAGGAGCACGCCGAACACGGGCTCCTCGGCGCCACGCAGCTCACGTAGCCGCTCCGTCACCTCCTGCGGCGCCATCGGAAGCGCCTGGAAGAGGGGTCCCGGCTCGGCGACCATTCCATGCAGGGCGTGCTCGTCCACGCCGCGAATCAGCCGGTGCGTGGCCCTGATCTCGAGCTGCTCGAGCTCGGCGTTGATGAGCACCATCATCACCCAGTCCGCCGGCAGCGCTCCGGGTGCCGCCTCACGCTGGCGGGGATCGTCGCGCACCTGGGCCTGGTAGGTGAGCGCCGTCTCATACCGATGGTGGCCATCGGCGATGAACAGCTGCTGTCGTGACAGGTACCCCGTCAGCTCAGCGCCGGCGTCGACCGCCGCCAGGGTATGCAACAGGCCGTCCGCGTCGCGCGCCCGCCACTCGTCGGCCCAAGAGCGGCCCATGAGATTCGGGTAGCGCTTGGATCCGTCGAGATACACGCCCAGGATCGGCGAGAGCTGGGTGTGTGTGGCGTTGAGCAGGCCGAGACGGTCCGCCTTCGGGGCTGCCATCGTGTGCTCGTGGGCGCGGACGCCGCGGCCGAACGGCTCGAGCAGGACGCGCGCCAGGACGCCGGCGACCGACGGTTCATCGGGAGCCTCGGTTCGAGCGTAGCTGTAGTAGTAGAGCGTAGGATCCGGCCGGCGCTCGAGCGTGCCGTCCGATAGCCATGAGGCGAGCGTGGCGGCCGCGGCCGCATGAGGCTCACGCTCGGCGGAGAGCTCGAGACGCACGGCATTGCGGGGGTCTCGCTCGAGCAGGGCGGTTCGTTGTTCAGGGCGGATGACGTCGAACGGCGGCGAGACCAGGTCCGTCAGGTCTGCGACCCGGCCGGGATGCTGCGGCGGCTCCTCCGGGAGGCGGATCCGAGCGGGGATCGGTTCCGAGCCGTAGCGGTCCAGCGCGTATCCAATGCCGCGGAACGGCCGGACCAGGGGCATCCTCGGAGTCTAGCGCCCGGTGCCGGACGCCTCTATCGCGACGCTCGCCGCACCACGAACGACGGTGGCTCCCCTGCCGCGGGCGCCTCCGCTTCCAGCATCCGCAGCCTGGCCCGCGCCGGGAGGCGGACGACCATCACGGTTCCTGAGTCCGCCTGTCGGTTCGGTTCGGCCCGGACGCCCCCGCCGTGCGCCTCGACGATGGCGCGAGTGATGTAGAGGCCCAGCCCAAGCCCGCCGAAGCGACGCTGCGCGACGTCGCCATCGGCCTGGACGAACAGGTCGAAGACGCGCTCGCGAAGGTCCTCGGGAATCCCGATCCCCTCGTCGGAGACTCGCAGCTCGATCTCGTCGCCGACGCGAGCCGCGGTGATCGTGATCGGGCCGCCCTCCGGCGAGTACTTGGCCGCGTTATCGGCCAGGTTGGTCAGCACCTGGGCG
Source organism: Chloroflexota bacterium (assembly GCA_005879815.1). GTDB lineage: Bacteria > Chloroflexota > Limnocylindria > QHBO01 > QHBO01 > CF-82. The sequence continues at coordinate 872 of VBKA01000035.1, read as the reverse complement.
ATCCGGTCGCGATCCGCCTCGATCGGCAGGCTCGGCGGCGCGTTGAGCGTGATCGTTCGATCGGGGCGCTCACGCTCGGTGCGCGCGACGACCGCGAGCAGCTCCTCGACAAGGTCCATCGGCTCCGGCTCGACGCTCACCCCACCACGCCGGTCGATGCGGCTTACGTCGAGCAGATCCTCCACCAGGCGACGCATGCGGCCAGCCTGCTCGCGGATGACGCGCATCTGCTCGATTTCCTTGGCTGCCTCGGCGCGATCCCGGAGGCGGCGTTCGAGAAGCTGCGAGTAGCCGCTGATCGAGGTGAGCGGCGTTCGCAGCTCGTGGCTGACGATCGACAGGAAGTCGTCCTTCACCCGCTGCGCCTCGTGCTCGCGGGCCATCTGCTCCTGGAGGTCCGCCCACAGCGCGGCGTTCTCGAGCGCGGGCCCGGCCCGCTCGGCGATCGCTTCCGCCAGGCGTCGCTCGCCGTCGCCGATCGGCGCGCCGCCGGCGCTGGCGGCCACCAGCACGCCGCGCACACGTCCGCGACCGATGATCGGGACAGCGAGCAACGAGTGGAGCCCCAGGGCGTCGATCCCGTCCGGATCGCCCTGGTCCGCGATCGGGAGCGGTTGCGGTCCGACCAGCACGGTGGTGGCTGTCGCCGCCGCCCGGCCGATGACGCCCTCTCCCATGCGGGGCACCCGCGCCGCTGCCAGGTCCCGGGCGCGCTCGCGGAGCTGCTCGTCGCGTCCCACCACATCCGCGAGAACCAGGGTGGCCGGATCGGACTCCACGAGCCACAACGCGGCGAAGTCGCCCATCAGGCTGCCGGTGCTTTGGACGATGGCGGTCACCGTCGCATCGCGATCCAGGTTCGTGCCGAAGTC
>VBKA01000015.1 GCA_005879815.1 Chloroflexota bacterium | reverse complement strand
CTTCGTATTGGTTGCGGACATGGTCGTTGACGCCGCCCGGATGCGGATAGCCGTAGGGACTGACGAGGGCGATCTTCAGCGAAGCAGACGATCGACCGGGAGGAGGCATGAGCGCAGAGTATCGCCGCTCAGCGCCACTCCCCACTGCGCGCGATCGCGTGACGCAGGTGGCGCGCCTTGGCCACCAGCTGGCGCCGGTACACATCCACGTTGTGCCACGCGCTCCAGTGCACGCCAGCCGGCTCGAGCTGCCCAGCCGCCAGTGCGGATCGGAAGTCCTGCGCGCTGATACCTGGGAACCAGGTCCAGGCGCTGCCGATCCCTTCCAGGATGTGTGCGTCCGAGGCCCCGATGCCGGGCAGGTGAAGAGCCTCGGCGTTCAGGCGGCGGCGGGTGCCGTGGCGCGCGAGGCCCGCGGCACTGGGGTTGATCAGCTCGATGCCATCCAGGCGGCGGACCGGGTTCGGGTCCTCGCTCAGGCGCCTCAGGCTGCCCGCTCCCAGGCTGGGCGTGAGCGGCGCCAGGCTGTGCGGCGCAACCGCGATCCCGCCGGCGGCATGAATGCGCTCCACCGTCTCGGCCAGGGGACGGAGTGCCGGGATGCGCACTTCCACGAACAACGCAAGCAGGTGCCCGCGGCGGGTGGTGATCTCCTCGCCCACGGCGAGATCGAAGTGATAGCCGCCGGCTGCATGGAGCTCACGCGCGCGCAAGGCGCCGTCGATGCGCTCGTGGTCGGTGATCGCGACCAGATCGAGGTCCGTCCTGTGCTCGACCCAGTCCAGGACCTGCGCGACCGACGCCGTCCCATCCGAGTAGAGCGTGTGGATATGGAGATCCGCCTTGCCGCGGGCCCCGCCGGACCGCGGATGACCGCTCACTTTCGGCGCCTGCCCTGCCGCTGATCAAGCCAGATCGGCTGAAAGGCTCCCCACCATTGCTCCGGCGCAACGTCGATCGCCTCTTCGAAACAGCGGGCCACGGCCTGCGTGATGGCGGCCGCATCCGCGCGCCGGTCACCGGTCGACTGGACATCAACGCTCCATCCGCGGGCCCGGAAACGATCCTTCCCGGTTCGCCACGACGCCCCGGCGAGCAGCGGCCTGCGGGTCATGAGGGCGAGCGCCGCCGGGCCGCTGGGCATCGTGGTGTCGAGACCGAAGAAGGTGACCGGCACCCCGTTGCCGGCCAGGTCGCGGTCAGCCACCAGCGCCACCACCTCGTGGCGTCGCAGGGCCTCGGTCATGGGTCGCCGCGCACGCTTCAGCGGGACGAGCTCGATCCGTCCGACTCCGCGCCTCGAGCGCAGGAACTCGAAGAGTGCTCGCGGACGGATCTCCTCGACCGGAGCGAGGGCGCGGATGCCGTGCCGCGCCATGAGAATGCCGTACGGCTCGAAGTTGCCGAGATGGGGGAGGGAGACGACGGCGCCGTCGCGCAGCACCGGCTCCCAGCGGTCCCATTCGTCCACGCTCACGATCTGGTCGATCCGCTCGGGTTGGTAGTGAGGCGCTCGCAGCACCTCAAGGTAGTAGCGCGCGTGCTCCACGAACGCCCGTTCCACGAGTCGCCGCAGCGCGGGCCCGGTGGTGGGACGCCCGGTTGCCGCGGAGACCCGTCGGAGGTTCTCGGTGACCAGCGCCCGACGCTCGGGGGCGGCGCGATACCAGGTCCTCCCCGCGAGGTCGGCGACCGCGTAGGCGACCGGGGCGGGCGCTCGTCCCAACAGGAGGTCGGCCAGCCGCAAGCCGACGTGGAGGAGGGCTCCGCGCAGCATCAGGAGGGCGACGCGCCCCAGTTCTGCCCGCGGCGGGCCGCATCCAGCGCGCCCCGCGCCCAGCGCCGTTCGGCATCGGTCTGTGGCCAGATTGGTCGGAACATGTACCACTGGGACGGATCCTCGCGAATCACCACTCCCAGCTCGTCCGCAAGGGCCTGGGTGGCGCGGTACACCTCCGCAGGCTCATCCGATTCGCAGCGGATGATGGGCAGCCCGCGCGCGCGGAACCGGTCCTGGTCAATCCGCAGGCAGTAGACCGGCAGCATGGGCGCTCCCGTCCGCGCGGAGAGCGTCGCCGGTCCGGCCGGGAAAGTGGTGGCCTCGCCCAGGAATTCGACCGGGACGTCGCCTCGCCGGAAGCCGACGTCGCAGAACAGCACCACGCTCTCGCGGTCGCGAAGGACCCGGAAGATGCCTCGCATGTTTCGCCAGCCGATGAGCAGCAGGCCGTGCTCGGCCCGGACCGCCTTGAGGTGGTCGTACAGGCTGCCGTAGGTGGTGTCGTCCGCAACGACGTACAGCGATTCGCCGTGACGCAGCATGGCCGGCCCGATCAGATCCATGCCGCCGATGTGCACGGTGCAGACCAGCACGCCGGTCCCGCCCGAGCGCGCCTCGTAAAGCGCCTCGATGTTGTCGATCGTGACCAGCCGATCGACGACGTCGGGTGTCAGCGCCGGCATGCGCATCACGTCGGCGAGGTACTTGCCGTACGAGCGGAAGGCCTTCCGCGCCGCGTGTCGCACCCGTGGGTGATCGGCCGGCAGGCCCATCGGTCTCGAAAGGTTGTCGCACACGATCTCGACCTTGGCGCTTGAGAGGTCGAATGCGGCATTCCCAGCCGCGGCTGCCATCGGCATCACCAGCCCCCGCGGGAGCGCGCTGATCACGCGCTCACCCGCCAGGTAGCTCGTGTGGATCAGCCGTTCGCGGAGCCGCTCGTTGCCGCGCGAGCTTTTGGCTCGATCGCGCGACCCGGATGCCTCGGGTCGAGTGGCCTCACTCCGCATCGACGCCAGCTTTGGCCCCGCCACCTCGCGAGGCGCGTCGCTCGCCACCGCGACTCAGGCGACCCCGGCGGTGCGGGCTCTGCTCTTGGCGGTCGTGACCTTCCGGAGCGACTTGCGTGCCGGCTGCTCGGTGCCGACCAGGGTCTCGTTGTCGTCACCGCGGATGAAGGCCTCAACCCGTTCCCGCGCCACATCATCGTGGATCTGGATGGGCGGGCTCTTCATGAAGTAGGCGGACGGAGCCACGAGGGTCCCGGCCAGGCCGCGGTCGAGCCCCAGCTTGAGGCAGCGGATGGCGTCGGTGATGACTCCGGCGGAGTTGGGAGAGTCCCATACCTCCAGCTTGAGCTCCAGGTTGAGGGGGACGTCGCCGTAGGTGGTGCCCTCCATCCGGATGTGGCACCACTTGCGGTCCTTGAGCCAGGGCACATAGTCGGAAGGTCCGACGTGGATGTCGTCTTCGTCGATCTCGTAGTCGAGCATCGAGGTGACCGCGTTCGTCTTGCTGATCTTCTTCGACTCGAGCCGCTCACGCTCGAGCATGTTCAGGAAATCGGTGTTGCCGCCGAAGTTCAGCTGGTAGGTACGGTCGATGCGCACCCCGCGGTCCATGAAGAGGCGCGTCAGCACGCGATGGGTGATGGTGGCGCCAACCTGGCTCTTGATGTCGTCGCCGATCACCGGCAGCCCGCGCTCGGCGAACCGGCGCTGCCAGTATGGCTCACGCCCGATGAAGACGGGGATCGCGTTCACGAAGCCCACCCCCGCCTGCAGGGCCTGCTCCACGTACCACTTGGTCGCCTCCTCGCTGCCGACCGGCAGGTAGCTGACGACCAGGTCGACGTTGCGCTCCCGGAGGATGCCGACCACGTCCGAGGTCGGGCCCGGCGCCTTCTCGATGACCTGGCTCAGGTACTTGCCAAGTCCATCGTGCGTCATGCCACGCTCGACGGTGACCCCGGTATGCGGCACGTCCGCGAACTTGAACGTGTTGTTCTGGCCTGCGAAGACTGCCTCCGAGAGGTCCTTGCCGACCTTCTCCTTGTCGATGTCGAACGCCGCCACGAACTCGATGTCGCGGACGTGATAGCCGCCCAGGTTGACGTGCATCAAGCCAGGGATGAAGTCTCCCTCGGGCGCGTCCTGGTAGTAATAGCGTCCCTGGACGAGGCTGCTGGCGCAGTTGCCCACCCCCACGATCGCCACGCGGATCTTGCCGTCCGACGGCCGGTTCCCGTTCGTTGCGCCGCTGCCGTTGCTGCTGGCCACGGTGTCTCCGTTGCTCCTTCCGACGTGCATATGCCCCAATGCCGTGGCTAGCCGCGCGTCGCCGCGGTGAGCCTCCAGACGTGCCAGATGCGCTGCGCGGTGGTCGCCACCGTGAGGGCGGCGATGAGCCAGAGCGCAGCGACGAGTGCAGGACCGATGCCGAAGCCGGCGAGCCCAAGGCCGGCGACGATGAGCACCATGCGTTCAGTGCGCGGCGCGATGCCGACCGTAGCGGTGACGCCGATCCCTTCGGCTCGCGCCCGCGAGTAGCTCACCATGAACGAGCCAGCCAGCGCGACGAAGGCCGCCAACACCGGCCAGGTGGGGGCGTCGCCCCGAAGGTAGTAGGCCGCGATGGCGAGGTACACGATCGCCTCACCCGCGCGGTCGAGGGTCGAGTCGAGGAATCCACCGAACGGCGTCCCGCCTCCCGTTGCCCGTGCCAGCGCCCCGTCGACCGCGTCGAACAGCGAGCCGCCAATCAGGATCAGCGCGCCCGCCAGCAACCAACCCGAGCCGATCGCCAGCGCCGCGATCACCACGATCAGCAGGCCCAGCACCGTGACGGTGTTCGCGGTGACGTGCAGCGCCAGCGCGAGATGAACGATGGGATCAAGGATGGCGCGCACCGCCTCCTTGACCCAGCCCGGGAGGAGTGAGTCCCCGCGCGACAGGTCGTGCGCGCGCGGGTGACTAGCGGACATCCGGGATCTCCCTTCCGCTTGACGGGGCCGCGGCACCGATGCCCGAGGTTCCGGCGATCAGGCGCGTCTCGGCGTCGCGCAGCTCCTCGAACGCGGCCAATCGGAGCTGACAGAGCGTCTCTCGACCGTGGCGCTGGGTGGTGATCACGCCGGCCAGGCGCAGGATCCGCAGGTGCCAGCTGATGAGCGGCTGCGAGAGGCCCACGCGGGCCGACAGCTCGTTGACCGGCAGCGGGCCGTGCTCGGCCAACAGCCCGATTACGCGAAGGCGTGTCTCGTCGCCCAGGGCGCGGTACACGGTGCGCAGGCGTCTCAGATCGGACTCAGACTCGGTCTCGCGCGGCATCGTCACGTGCTCACCCCGGCCGCGGCCCAGAAGCACCGAAAATTGCGCGGTCCGTAGACCCCTCGCCAGAAGGCAGAGGCAGACTGTCTGTCCGCGCAAGGCTAACCATAAAGCGTCATTGATGATAAAGGATCGTTGATGGGTTAGTCAACGGTACGAGTGGGTTCTGGCGAGGTGCCAGAGTCGCGGTGCTAGAGTCCGGCGCGTGACCAGCTCGACCCCGGATGCGCTGTGGTCGTCGCAGGCCATCCGGCTCCTCCACCCGGCCGCGGTTGTCTGCCAACGGGTCCGCCGCCGGGTCGGGCGAGAGAACCTCCTGGAGCGAGTCGATCTGCAGGTGCCGGTTGGCGCCAGGCTGCTCCTGGTGGCCGTTCCAGACGCCTCCGGTTCACTGCTGCTCCGTGTGCTTGCGGGCCTGGCGCACGCCGACGGAGGCCGATTCCACCTGGCTGGCGCGCTCGCCCCGGATGGCTCGTCGGCGGGCTGGGCGCGACGCATCGCGTACGTCGGACCCGAGCCGGGCCTCTTCCCATGGATGTCGGCGGACGAGACGCTGATGCTGGCCAGTCGGCTCATCGGGCTCGAACGGGACGAGGCAGGGCGACGCACGGAACAGGTGATCGAGCGCTGGGGGCTGGCAGCGGGCCGCGATCGACCGACGTCTCGGCTGGGACTGGCCTACATGCAACGCACCGCCATGGAGGCCGCTTTGCTGGGTGATCCGGAGGTGGTGCTCCTCGACGAGCCCCTGCGGGCCCTCGACCCCCACGACCGTGTTCGGCTGCTGAGGCTGCCGGGCGAGCGCCGCACGGTTGTGCTCGCCAGCCGGTATCCAGCCAGCGAGACTGGAGCGGTCAACCAGGTGGCGCTCCTGCAGAACGGTCGGGTCGAGCTCCATGCCCCGATGTCGGCGCTCGCGGAGCATGGGCTGCCGCTCTCGCTTCGGAGCGTCGAAACCCTGGCGGGGATGATGGCCGTCCGCCGAGAGGCCGCTCGGCACGTGCGGACCAAGCCCAACACCGCGGAGCGTAGTGCGAGCGCGTGATGGCAGGCTTCACGCTCACGCGCATGGCGGTGCGCGAGCTGTGGATCAGCTTCCGGTTGCTGGTGGTGCTCGCGCTACCGCTGGCGGCGGG